>JAJCXL010000227.1 GCA_029263435.1 Acidobacteriota bacterium
CGTAGGACGCGGCCAGAGTGAGCCAGATCAAGAACAACGCGATGATGGTTGGAGCCCTCGCGCTCATACCGACGACTCTTTGCGCGGAGTCCCATCCGCGGACGGGGCCACCACGGACTCCCACGTGGCGTCGGGTTGGTAGCGGTGGAACTCGAACGTCTCGGGATCGAGAGCCACGAGGTTCACCCACTCGTTGTGAAAGTACTGTTGCAAAACGTCGTGTCGACCAATGATGGCGCCGATGACCTTCGGCTTGGCCTCGATGATGGCCAACAGGCGCATCGGCTCGTGGTGATGGATCGCGCCGTTGTTGACGGTCTGAAGCGGGAGGCCGGTTGCCAGATCGCTCTGCGCGCCGAGCATGAGCCCGACACCCGAGACGACGTTGTGAATCACTTTGCTGCCGCTTCCGTAATTCCATGGGTCGGTCGCGGAGAAGTAATGTTCCATACTGATCCACTCGCCGACGACGAGAGGCGCCGTCATGATCTTTTCCAAGATCGCGCCTTCGGGATCGGGATCGGGGTCGTAGGAGTTCAAGAATATCCGACCTTGAAGATCCAGCCCTTGGGTCAACCTTCTACGCCCGATGATGAATCCCGCGTTTCCGGCGAGGCCCCACTCCGGCCGGGGATTGGCCCAGTCGAAGCTCCTCGCTTCGACGTGCGCATACGCTTGGTCGGCCGTCATTCCACGCGGTGTACCGGGAATACGACCGCAACGATCGAGCGCTTGCTGCGCGCCGGCCTCAGCGAGTCCCCGGCGAAGGGTTCTCAAATCGTCGTGATGGCTCTCGGGAACGTCTTCGACGTCATAGAGCTCCACTCGGTCCGAGTTCGTGTCATGCCTGCCCCCAAGAAACCACGTGTCGCTCGGAATGTCGAGTCCGCGCTTCGCGAGCACTCCCCGTACTTCGGGGTGGTTTCCCATCGCGGCGAACGCGCGCGCGTTCGGATCGCCAGGCCGTCCACCGCAGGCCCCGCAATGAAGCGCCGCGAAGTAGGGATTGTTGTCCGCGTTACCGCCGTGACCGCACAGCACGACGAAACGACCCAGGTTCTCGGTGAGGCCCATCGTGCGGAGCCCGTTCTCGATGAACGTGGCCTGCTCCTCGATGGTGAACCCTTTGGTCAGTGTCGTGGGGCGTCCGGACAC
Organism: Acidobacteriota bacterium; assembly: GCA_029263435.1. Classification (GTDB taxonomy): domain Bacteria; phylum Acidobacteriota; class Vicinamibacteria; order Marinacidobacterales; family SMYC01; genus JAJCXL01. The sequence goes on from JAJCXL010000227.1 coordinate 1,156, forward strand.
CTTCGGCAGTGCACCAGCGTCGACGCCGAGCTCAATCTCCGTACCGACGGGCCGCACGAACCATCGGCGCGCGGCACGGGTCAACGCCTCGTACGACCGACGGAAGGTGGTCTTTCCGACGAGCCGGAAGCTGAAAAAGAGCCCGAGGGCGTCCACGAGCAGAAAAGACGCCACCGGATTCTGCTTCAGGTCATGAAAGAGCTGCTCGCCGAGCTGCTTCCAGCGAGAGCCGGATGCATAGCTCGCGAGCGCGTCCTGCTGACCTTTTCGTGGAAGCTCGAACGACGCGTTGGCAGGCGTGAGGAGCACCGGACAAAGCGGGACGGACTCGTCCGTGTCGAACACGCGGTGACTGATAGGAATACCGAAAAAACCCGCGAAGCCGAACGTTTCGAAGGCTCCCGCCCGTTCGAAGTGGCGCCGGAACGGTTCCGAGCGAACATCGATGCAAAACGCCGCTTGCGCCAAAGCACGCCCGTTGGCTTTCGGAACCTTGCCGCGATGGGCGGCGAGCTTTGCGAGCACATCGTCCCGGTAGGAGTCTTCATAGGCCTCGAGCCACACGGGCCCGTGCCATTCCGCCGGGAATGCGTCGAGCCAGCCGAGGAGCGTCGTCGCGTTCTCACTCGTCATCTCGCGAATAGCGTCGGTCGGCAGCGCGAGAAACTGGCACAGGTGAAACAGTCGCCAAGCGTCCCGGCACACCGCGAGCTTGTTGGAGCCGACTGACGAGACGGCGGTCTCGCCGCGGCGTTCGAGGTACGTCGTGATAGCGGGAACGGTACCGTCCACTCCGAGCTGGCGGCGCGCCTCGACGTGGGTGAGCTCCGCCTCGTAAAACAACCGGACGCCAAGATAGTGCACGACGTCGATGGGGCATTCTTTTTGCGCGGGCTCCTCGGGGTTGAGCCCTCGCCACCGAATGAGACCGGTCCAACCGGGCAGCTGCGCGAGCACCCTCGTCAAGTAATCCGACCACCGCGCTTCGGGAACTCGGAGCGCCTCGAGCGATTTTCGAATCGCACCCTCCGGGTCGGGGGGCAGCGCCGCGACCTTGTCGGAGAAGCGTTCGATTCCGAGGAGGCGACCGCTCACATCGTGCGCGGCGAGCTCGCGCCACGCGGCGTAAAAGCCGGATCTCTTGCCCGGCATTTCCCAACCGGCCATGCCTTCATCGATGAAAGGCGCGACCCACTTGATCATCTGCTCGTCAATGGTCGCCACGATGGACGAGCCGGAAAGCTCGTCGACCCAATCGCTGAGCGCGCGCCGGAACGGAAGCTCCACTCTCGCGCCGTCACCCGTCGCGGTGTCGCTGTGGGGACTGTCCGAACGCGGATCCACGAGTCCTAGGACGGAAAGAACCCGCTCCCAAAGCTCGCTCAAATCCGCGGCCGGAACGTCGACATCGACATCGGAGCGAGCCCGCGAGAGTGCCCCCTCTCCCACGAACTGCCAGTCGAAAAGGGCCGGCTCGAGAGCGTCGATCCCGTGAAGAAAATGAATCCGATGTACCGCGGCCGCCGCGATCGTGCGGGACCCGAGCGAGAACGACGCGTTGCTGTTCGGGCCGACGCGGGCGAGTGCCCGGTCGACGCTTTGCTCACGGATCCGACCTGTCTGGTAGAAGCCTCGGTACTCTTCATTGGGCAGGTAGCCCTCGGCGCCGAACAGATGCTTCGCTTCGCGAATCGCCTCGTCGAACCGAAGATGCTCGAGGCCGTGAATCGGGTTGTGATGTACGAAACCTTTCATCGGCCAGAACTGCGAGACCGGCTCGGCGGCCTCTTCGATCTGATGATGTAGAGTGCTCGTCTCTGCCAAGGTCAGCTCGATTTCTTTCGCGCCGCGCTGGGATGATCGGACAGTGCCTGGTGCCGGTCGAGTCCGGTGACCGCCAACTCGCGGTCGTTCTCCTTGAACTCAGTTTGAAGCTGATGCAGGTTGGCAATGACCGTGTGGTCGACGAGCTTCGTACCCGACATATCGACGACGACTTTCTTAGCGGTCTGGCGCCCGATGTGGTTCTTGAGTCCGATCCAGGTGCTGAACACTGCCGACCTGTCAACGCTAATAGTCGCGGCGCCATTACCGGCTTCGACTTCGATGCTGGATTTGAAGAGCGATCCAATCGGCGCGCCGTTTACGATATGAATAACGGCCTTCACCAGAATACCGATACCGATGCCGACCAGTAGATCCGTCGCGAGAACGCCTATGATCGTCGCAACGAAGATGACGAGTTGCTCGCGACCGATCTTGTACATATGGATAAACTCTTGAGGCGACGCGAGCCGAAAGCCCGTGAACACGAGCATCGCTGCAAGGGCAGCGAGCGGAATGCGGTCGATGAGTGACGGGACGAGCGCGACGAAGGCTAGCAGAAACACCCCATGGAACATGTTCGCGAATCGGGTGCGCGCGCCGTTGTCGATATTCGCCTTGCTACGGACGATCTCGGAAATCATCGGAAGCCCGCCGATGAACGCGGCGACGGTATTTCCGATTCCCACCGCGAGGAGGTCACGATCCATGTTCGTCTTGCGACGCCACGGATCGATTTGATCGACGGCTTTAGCGCTCAAGATGGACTCGAGACTTCCAATGAGCGCGAACATCACGATGTACTTTATCCCTACCATCGTGAGAACGCCTGAGAAATCCGGAAAGGTCAACGCGCCGAACATGTCGTTGGGTACGTCAACGAGGTAGCGCGGCCCGAGGGAGTAGTCCTGCCCCCCGAAGGCGTACATGTGCTCGCGGCCGACGTCGAGATACATCCCTAGCGGGACCGCTATCAACAGCACCAGCATCGGAGCGGGGATGATCTTGAGCTTCGGGTTCTTGATGAACATGTACCCGAACATGATCACGAGACTGATGCCCCCGATGAGGGCAATCGCGGGGTTCATCTCCATGAAGTAGCGCGGAAACGACGCGAGTCGTTCGAGGGGCGCTCCTTCACCGCGAACGCCGAGGGTAATCGGCACTTGAGTCGCGATGACGAGAACACCAATCGATGCGAGCAGCCCGTGGACCGCCGCGGTCGGAAAGAACTCGCCGAGAATGCCGGAGCGGAAGAGGCCGAGAAGGATCTGAATGGCACCCGCCACGACTCCGACGCCGAGC
>JAJCXL010000228.1 GCA_029263435.1 Acidobacteriota bacterium
GACGAGGCCTCGCGCGGCGTGTACGCACGGATCTCCACGAATCACGGCCGCACGTTCGGTCCTGAGACCCGAATCGACGATGACCGGGGTGTGTGCGCTTGTTGCGGCCTGAGCGCCGTATGGAGTGAGGACGCGCTCTACGTGATCTACCGGGCCGCGACGGATTTCGTCCATCGAGACATGACGTTGTTGAAGTCCGTGGATGGTGGGAAGAGCTTCGAGGCGGAGCGGGTCCATGAGTGGAACATCGGGGCTTGTCCGGTGTCGACGACGAGCATCACCGCAGGGCCCCGAGCCAGCGCGGTGGTGGCGTGGGAAACGATGGGGCAAGTCTTCGTTTCGCGATCGAAGCCCGACAGCGACCCCCGCCCGGTCGCCGCCCCGGGCGAGCAAGTCGATCGGCGGAAGAATCCGGTCGCGGTCGTCGGCCGCTCCGGCGAGACACTACTCGTTTGGGGTGATGGCCCGGGATGGCGCAGCGGAGGTACGCTCCACTGGCAACTCTTCGATGCCAAGTGGACGCCGACCGACGTTCATGGTCAGGCCGAGGAGATGCCCGAATACAGCGTCCCGACCGCTGTCGCACGACCCGACGGATCCTTCCTCGTGATCTACTGAGCTTGCTCGCTCAAAAAGACCCGATTCAAAGAGATTCGGGAAATAGCTGTCATGTCTTTTCCTCCTCCAAGCTCCATCCCTTCCAGATGTAGTAAATCGCCGGGTAGACGAGCAGCACTACCGCGACCGATGTGACCATGCCGCCCACCATCGGAGTCGCGATGCGCTTCATCACATCCGCACCGGTTCCATGACTCCACATGATGGGCAGCAACCCAGCCATCGTGGTCACTGCCGTCATGAGCTTGGGTCGCACCCTTTTGACGGCAGCGTGATAGACCGACGTCGCGAGGTCTCCGCGGTGTCGCATTCTGTTCTCACGGACCGCGCTCTTATAGGCGACGTCGAGATAGAGCAGCATCACGACCCCGGTCTCTGCGCTGACACCCGCGAGAGCGATGATCCCTACCCAGACCGCGATGCTTAGATTGTAGTCGAGCCACCACATGAGCCAGAACACTCCGATGAGCGAGAACGGCACTGCCAGAAGCACCAAGGCGGTCTCGAAGAGAGATTTCGTGTTGAGATAGATGATCACGAAGATGAGAATGAGCGTCATCGGGATGACGATCCTCAGTCGCTCCTTGGCCCTGAGCATGTACTCGTATTGGCCGCTCCACGCGAGGTTATATCCCGCTGGAATCACGACGCTGTCGGCGACCGCGCGCTGGGCTCGCTCGACATAGGTGCCGACGTCCACTCCAGCGATATCGATGTAGATCCACGCATTCGGCCGTGAGTTCTCGCTCTTGATGGCCGGCGGCCCTTTCTCGATCCGCAGCTGGGCAAGCATACCGAGTGGCATGTGCTGGCCGGCGGGCGTGGGCACGAGAATCTCCCGCAGCGCCGGGAGGTTGTCCCGGAGCTCGCGGCTGTAACGAAGGTTGACCGGGTAGCGTTCGAGACCCTCGACGGTTGTCGTGATGTTCATACCCCCGATGGCGGACTGGATGACGTCTTGCACGTCGCCGACCGTCAGCGCGTATCTGGCAATGGCCTCGCGGTCTATGTCGAAGACCAGATAGTTCCCACCCATGACCCGTTCGGCATAGACGGAGAGCGTATCCGGGACTTGCGCAATCACGGCCTCCACCTCTTGCCCGATCTCTTGAAGTTTCTGAAGATCAGGGCCCGCGACCTTGATACCCACCGGGGTCTTGATTCCGGTCGAGAGCATGTCGATGCGAGTCTTGATGGGCATCGTCCATGCGTTCGTCACTCCCGGAAACTGGATCGCTTCATTGAGCTCGGCCGTCAGCTTCTCGGGTGTCATGCCGGGACGCCACTCCGACTCCGGCTTGAGCATGATCGTCGTCTCGATCATCGATAGAGGAGCGGGATCTGTCGCGGTGTCGGCGCGTCCGGCTTTTCCAAAGACATGATGGACTTCCGGAAACGTGCGAATGATTTTGTCGGTCTGCTGAAGGAGCTCTCTCGCTTTCGTGGCCGAGATCCCCGGGAGGGTGGTCGGCATGTACAAGAGGTCGCCTTCCCACAACGGCGGCATGAACTCGGAGCCGAGCTGCCCGAACGGAACGACCGTCGCCACGAGAACGAGCAAAGCGACGACTACGACGGACCACTTCCATTTCAGTATGAGGTGGAGGATCGGGTCGTAGATTCGTATCAAGATCCGGCTCAGCGGGTTCTTCTCCTCCGGGCGGATTCGACCCCGGACCCAAAAACCCATGAGCACTGGCACGAGAGTGACGGCGAGCAAGGACGATGCAGCCATCGAGTAAGTCTTCGTGAACGCCAAGGGCTTGAACAGACGGCCTTCTTGGGCTTGCAACGTGAACACGGGAGCGAAGGACACGGTGATGACCAAGAGCGCGTAAAACAGCGTCGGTCCGACTTCCTTGGCCGCGGATGCGATGATCTGCCAGTGCTCCTTCTTGCCGGCATCGCGTTCCAGGTGTTTGTGCGCGTTTTCGACCATGACGATCGCCGCGTCGACCATCGCGCCGATCGCGATGGCGATGCCCCCGAGCGACATGATGTTGGCGCCCAAACCTTGCTGACCCATCACGATGAACGCCATGAGGATCGCGATCGGTAGGGTAAGAATGACGACCAGGGCTGAACGGATGTGGAGCAAGAACAAGAAGCACACGATCGCGACGACGATGCTTTCCTCGATGAGCTTTTCCTGGAGCGTCTCGATCGATCGCTCGATCAACGCGCTCCGATCGTAGACCGGCAAGATCTCGACGTCCGGGGGAAGCCCCTGCTTCAACTCTTCCAGCTTGACCTTGACTCGCTCGATGACGTCGTAAGCATTGGCGCCGGAACGCACCACGACGACCCCACCAACGACTTCTCCTTCGCCGTTGAGCTCAGCGATGCCTCTGCGGATCTCCGGCCCTCGCTGGACCGTGCCGACATCGCGCAAAAGAATCGGAGCCCCACGAGTGTCTACCCCCAGAGCCACGCTCTCGAGGTCATCGATGCTCTCGACGTAGCCTTCGCCGCGGATCATGAACTCGGTCTCGGACATCTCGAGAACTCGACCGCCGACCTCGTTATTGCTTCTTTGGACCGCGGCCCGGATCTTGCCGAGCGAAATGTCGTAAGCGCGAAGCTTCACCGGATCGACCGTGATCTGGTACTGCTTGACGAAGCCGCCGACGCTCGCGACTTCAGAAACCCCCGGCACCGATGTGAGCTCGTATTTCAGGAACCAGTCCTGGATGCTCCGCAAGTCTCCGAGGCTCCGCTCGGTCGAGGTGAGCGCGTACATATAAGCCCAGCCCACCCCGGTCGCATCCGGGCCAAGACTGGGTGTCACGCCATTCGGAAGCCTTCCCGTGACGGTGTTCGTGTATTCGAGGACTCTGCTTCGGGCCCAGTACAGGTCGGTGCCGTCCTCGAAAATCACATAGACCAGGGAGAATCCGAAGAAGGAGTATCCGCGGACGACTTTCGCGAAAGGAACCGCGAGCATTTGTGTCGTGATCGGATAGGTGATCTGATCCTCGACGAGCTGGGGCGCTTGTCCGGGGTATTCCGTGAAAATGATGACCTGGACGTCGGAGAGATCGGGAATCGCGTCCAGTGGCGTCGTACGCAACGCTTGAATGCCGGCGAGCGTTATCGCGATGGTGGCGAGCACCACCATGTACTTGTTCTCGATGGACCAGTCGATGATTTTTTCCAGCATGGCTCGCCCGGTCGTCGATTCTCAGTGGTGGTCGCGGTTCTCAGCGCCCGGTGGATCTGCGTCTTCAGTGTCTTGTCTCGCGGGCTCGTCCCCGCGATCGATGAGCTTTCGGATCGCCTCCTTGAGATTGCTCTCGGAATCGATCAGGAACTGCGAAGAGACGACGACCCGGTCGCCGTCGTTCAGGCCTTCGGTGACCTCCCACAGCCCGCCGCCATTGACGCCCAAGGTGACGTCTCGAACTTCGAACTTCCCCTCACCTCGATCGAGAACCAGAATGTTCCGCTCGCCGCTGTGAATGACGGCCTCTTCGGGAACGGCCAAGACGTTCCGAGCGGCAGGGACGTCGAAGGTCACGTTCGCGTACATGTCGGCTCGCAAACTGCCCCCGGGATTTTGTAGCTCTATCGAGACTTTCATGGTCCGGGTCTTCTCATCGAAAAAGGGGAGCAGGTAGCGGATCCGACCGCGATAGATTTTCCCAGGCTCGTGGGGAAGCTCGACCTTCGCGTAAGTGCCTACACGCAGCCACGGCACTTGATGCTCGTAGATGTCGGCCTCGAGCCAGATCGTTGATAAGTTCGCGATCTTGTAGAGATTCATTCCTGCTTTCGCGAACATGCCTTCGAGCGCGTGGTCCATTTTCTCGACCACGACCCCACTCGCGGGAGCGGTAACCGCGAGCGTTCTTAGGATCTGGCGGGTGGACCCGAGGCTTTGAATTTGCTCCGTAGACACGTCCCAGTAGGCGAGCCGCTCCCGTGAAGCCGTGACCAACGCCCGTGCGCGCTTGGCGATCTCAGGGTAGTCGGACCCGTCCATTCGCTCGGCGTAGTCCAGCGCCTGCAAGTACTCTTTCTGTGTGGTGACGAGCTGTGGACTGTAGATCTCGAAGAGCTTCTGGCCCTTCTCTACCGACTCGCCGACATAGTTCACATAGACGGTGTCGATCCAACCCTCGTACTTCGTGTTCACCCAGACCATTTGCTTCGCGTCGTAGCCGAGGACGCCGACGGTTCGGATCGTAAAGGGTAGGTCCATACGGCGGACGGTCTCGGTTTGGACCCCGATGTTTTGTACGAAGACGGGATCGATCCTAACGGCGCCCGGCCCGAGGGGCTGCTCCACTTCGTCCTCGTAGACCGGGACCAGATCCATACCCATCGGGGATTTTCCCGGCTGGTCGCGAACGTAGGTGGGATCCATGGGGGCCTTCCAGTACTTGACCTTGCGGTTTGGGCTCGTGCCGTCTCCGTCGCTCGCGCGTAACTCGCCCATCTCGCTCATGGAGTCCGCGGTCGAGAGCTGGAATCGCTCCATCCACGTCCACCGGAACGGATTTACGATCACGAGCGCCGTCATCCCTATACCGAGAACGAAGGTCGCGAGTCCGGTGATGAGTGTCTTCAAGGGTGCGTCCTCATCTCGGGAACTGGGTGCCGACCGCGCGCTCGAGATTGGCAAGCGCGATGAGCAGATCCGCGTGATAACGCGCGTTGACGAGACGAGTGCTGAGCAGCGTCCGCTCGCTATCGAGCAGATCGAGCACCCCTAGCTGGCCGGTCTCGTAGGCGGATTCGGTCGCCCGCAAGGTCTCTTCGGTCTGAGGGATCAACGCGGTTTGGAAGAGGCGGATTTGCTCGTGAAGCGTCTCCACTCGAATCATCTCGTCGCGGATCGAGAATTCCATCTCGTTGACCAGATGCGCGTAACGACTGCGCTCCGCACTGAGTGTCTCTCCCGCTTCTCGAATGGAAGCGTCGTATTTGCCACCGAAAAGGGGAAGGTTGATGCCGGCCGAAAGACTCAGCGCGTTTTTTCCGTCGTCCGGTGGCGGCATGGTGATTCCGGCCGGGTCGGAGCGGCGTCCGACGTTGACGAAGCTCAATCCGACGACGAGATCCGGCCATCGATCGCGTTGGGCGAGCTCGATCGCTTTCTGGCTCTTCAGAATGCGCTCCTGGGATGCTTTGAGCTCTTCGCGATGGTCGAGACCGAGCGCGTAGAGCTCCTCCATCCCGAGCTGAGCGGGAGGAACCAGCGGCGCCGCGAGCGGCGGGATGTCGTTGTCGGCCGGCTGATCCATCAAAGTGTTCAGGCGAGCCTCGATGGAGGCGCGCTGTTGCTGGAGGATGTCGAGCCGGTTCATGAGCCGAGTCGTCTCCGCCTGCAGTTTGATGACTGCCTGGAGAAGCCCTTGTCCCGTGGCGTAGCGGGTCTCGGCCAGTGAAGCGTAGTGATCGAGTAGAGACTGTTCTTCCGTCGTGATCGCGATCGCGGTGTCCGCGTAAGCGAGCTCGTAATAGGCGCGCTTCGTGTTCACGACGACGTCTCTTTGACGGGCTCGGTGCGCTTGATGGGCCGCGAGTGCGTCTCGCATGACCACTTCACCGCGCAAGTCGAGCTTGCCGAACCACGGGAATCTCTGCGCGACCGATATCGAGTTGAGCTGCGGCCCGACGCGGGTCTCGACGCTACGGATCGCTTGGGTGAAGGTCAATGTCGGATCCGGGAGCGCGTCGACTTGTGGCACCCGCTCGAGCGCTGCCCGGTAGCGGGCTTCGCTCTCTGCGAGGGAAGGGTTCACTGCGAGCGCTTTGTCGACATAAGCGCGCAACGATGTCTCGGGCGCGTAGAAGTCGGGGGCTAGAATCTCGACGGTGTCCGGATCTTGATCTGCCAAGGTGCTTCGCGCTGGCGAGACGAGGCAGACCCCCGCCCCAAGTAAGGCAACGCTCCACCCTCGAGTCGGTCGCCGGCGGCACTCGAACGATGTCTTCATTGGGATACCTGAAGCGGGCTATCGCAAGAACTGAGCCAACGCTCCAGGCGATGCGTAAGCAACGATGCCGGTGGGCTTTAAGCGTTATGGGAGTGATGCGCGTCCTCTTCTCATTGTGCTTCATATCCAACACCAAGAGTTGCAAAACCAGCAGATCCGTTAGAGGCTAGCAAGTGTAATTCTTTGAGAGTCAAGGTGTTGTCGTCGTGGCCTGCAGTTTGCAAACGAAGGGATTCGAATCATGGAGCTGGCGATGAAGGCCGCGGAAACGCGGGTACCAGAGACCCTTGGGACGGGCTCCGGCTCGAGCGCCGGGCGGCTTGCGCTGATCGGAGGTGCGGTCGCGGCGACTGCGCTCGCGCACCACCTGACACCCGTCGAGGCGATCTTGCTCCACAATGTGTATCAGCGCCTCTACTACCTGCCGATCTTATTGGCGGCCCACTGGTTCGGCCTTCGCGGTGCCGTGTCGGCGTCCGTCCTCTCCGCCGCCAGCTACCTGCCCCACATCGTGCTGGATTGGGGAGAGATGCGGGGCGTTCACGACGAATACCTCCAAGCGCA
>JAJCXL010000229.1 GCA_029263435.1 Acidobacteriota bacterium
GGCCCATTGAATGGGGGCGGCGCCTCGAAGCGCTGGAAGTAGTGAGGCGTGCACGTTGACGATGCCCTTGGGCGGGATGTCGAGAATGGTCTTAGGAATGATTTGACCGTAAGCGACGACCACGACGCATTCCGGCGCCCACTCCGAAAAGGTCGCTACTGCTTCGGGCTCGCGGATTTTCCTGGGCTGAAACACCGGGAGCCCGGCGCGCTCCGCCACGATCTTCGTCGCCGGCGGCGTCATGCGATGTCCACGGCCCGCGCGTTTGTCGGGCTGGGTGATGAGAGCTCGAACGTCGTGGGCAGGGGAGTCGAGTAAAGCTTGAAGAGACGGGACCGCGAAGGCCCCAGAGCCCATGAACACGAGCTTCATGGCGCGCGGCTACCAGTCGCCTTGGCGAATCCGCTTCTTGATCTTGCGTTTGATGAGATCGCGTTTGAGCATTCCCAAGTGCTCGATGAACAACTTCCCATCGAGATGATCGATCTCGTGGCAAAAGGCGCGAGCTAAAAGGCCTGTGCCTTCCATCGTCACTTCGTTGCCTTTCAGGTCCTGCCCTTGGACTTTGACCCACTCGGGCCGTTGCACGACGCCGGCATAGCCGGGCACGGACAGGCAGCCCTCTTCCTCCCGTTGCTCGCCTTCTTTTTCGAGCATGACCGGGTTCGCCATGACGATGAGCTGTTTGGGGTCTTCGCCGACAGTGATGTCTATGACCATCAGCCGGGTGTTGAGTCCGATCTGAGGCGCGGCGAGTCCGACTCCGGGCGCCGCGTACATGGTCTGGACCATGTCCTGGACGAGAGGCTCGAGATCGTCGCTGAAATCTTTGATTTCAACGGAGGGAGTGTCGAGCTCGGGCGAGCCGAATTTTACGATGGATCGAAGTGCCATGAACTGTGGACGCTACAATAAACCCCGAGTTTGAGTCAATCTGTTGCGTCGAAAACAATCTCCTCCGGCCGAAGATCGCGGGGACGGAATCGACCATAACCCTCGGCCAGGGACGCGACCGCGCACGCCATGGCGAATCTGAGCATCTCGACCGTCGCAAAGCCTCGGAGTCTCGCAGCGAGGAGCCCGGCGACCAGCGCGTCGCCCGCCCCGATCGGATTTCCGAATCGCATGTCGACGGGGGAGCGTCTGTGGAGCGAGCCGGAGAAGCCCTCAGGCCCGGCCACGACGAGACCTTCGCGGCCGAGCGTGACAATCGCGAGCTCCGCGCCGCGTTCCCGTAGCGCCGCCACCGCGTCACGACGGGCGTCATTGCTTTCGAGGGTCTGCCCCAGCAGAGCCTCTGCCTCGCTGGAGTTCGGAGCGACCACGGAGGGCCTCGCGCGAAGCGCGCGCACGAGTGGCTCGCCGGAGGTGTCGACGACGCAAAAGACACCTTGCGAGCGAGCCAGGCGCGCCATTTTCTCGTAAAGCTCCGACGAAACACCCGGCGGAAGGCTCCCCATCAGCGCGACCGCGTCGGCCCGGGGAACGAGCGCGCGGTATTGCTCCCACAGCTTGTCCTCCCGCTCGACGGGCGCACCCGCCTCGTTGACGACCGTAGCCGCGCCGTCGGGGGTCAAGTAGATCGTGCACGTCCTCGGCTCGGACTCGACCGCCACCAATCGGGCGTCGATGCCTTCCTCAGCGAAGCGCCGGGAGAGCTCGTCGCCTCCCGCGAAGCCGAGCACGCATACGCGCTCATCCAGTCTCGTCAACGCTCTCGCGACGTTGACGCCCTTTCCGCCGGCTTGGCGTTTCGTGGTCTTCACGCGATGGACCTCGCCGGGCTGGAGCCGGTCGAGCTGTATGGTGACGTCGATACCGAGATTGGGAGAAACGCTGAGAATCACGAGGCGGGAAGCGTCAAAGTGAAAGCGCTGCCTCGGCCGGGCTCGCTCGCCACGACGAGATCACCGTTTTGAGCCCGTGCGAGGCGTTTGGATATTGCGAGTCCGATCCCCATGCCGCCGCTGTCCTCATGTCCTCGGTAGAACGGATCGAAGATGCGTGCTTGGGCCTCTTCGGGGATGCCTGGTCCATCGTCTTCGACTTCGACGGTGACGAGCATCGCGTCCGCGCGCACGCGTACGCGCACCGCGCCGCCGGAACAGGAGAACTTGATGGCGTTGTCGACGAGATTTGAGACGACCCGCTCGGTCGCGCTCTGGTGGCCTCGCGCATGCGGTGCGTGGATGGGCATATGGAGCTCGACGCCGCTCTCGGTGGCGATGGGCTCGAACCGGCGCTCGATGCGATGGAGCAATGGGTCGAGCGCCATCTCGCCGCACTCGAGGTGAGGCGTGTCGAGCTCGAGAAAGCTCGTCAGCCATTGCCGTAAATGCACGACTTCGTCGAGGCACTCGGAGGCGAGCGCTTGTGGTTGTCGATCGGTCGTCAGTTTGCGCAGACGGATCTCGAGCGAGAGCAACGGTGACTGGATCTCGTGGGCGAGCTGGCGGGAGCGATCCATCGGCGGAGACTATGCCGGATACGGGCATCCGGGCAACTTCGGACCGCGTGCTAGACTCGGCAACGAGTTCACCACCATGACGACGAAAGCAAAGCTAGGGCTCGATCCGGTGTGCGGGATGTCGGTGGACGAGGACCGGACGCCGCATAAACTTCTGCATGACGGCGAGCTCTACCTGTTCTGCGCCGCCGGATGCAAGACCGCTTTCGAAGCCGACCCGGAGCGTTTTCTCTCCGGCGGTGAGGCGACGAGCGCGCACATGAGCGTACCGTCATCGCCGCTCGTCTCCATTTCACTGGGGCCGGTGGTCGAGACCCCGCCGAAAACCCCGCTGGAGCCTCCACCAGGAGCGTCTCGGCTCGACGCGCCCGTCCACGGTATGCATTGCGCGAGCTGCGTCGCGGCCATCGAGACTCATGTCTCCGCGCTCTCCGGAGTCTCACGTGCGAGCGTCAACTTCGCGACCGAGCGCTTGTCGGTCGACTACGACCCGGCTCAGCTGTCGTTGGACGAGATCGACGCTTCGGTCCGCTCGGCGGGTCCCTATCAGCTCGTAAGGGCTTCGGGAGACAAGACCGTCGAGGACCAGGCCGAAGAGCTTCGGGAGCGTGAGCACGCTTCGCTTCGCTTGCGAATGGTAGTCGCGGTGGCGCTTTCCACCGCCATCATGACGCTGTCGATGCTCTCGGCCGCGACCCTCGGCCTGACCCCTGCTTCCAAGGGCGTGCTCTTGCTCGCTTTGACGACGCCGGTGCTGTTTTGGTGCGGGCTCGGTTTCTTGCAAGGTTTCGTCGCCGGGATGCGTAGCTTGTCGTTCAACATGGACAGCTTGGTCGCCATTGGCACCGGGGCAGCGTATGGCTATAGCGCGGCCAGTCTGTTCTTGCCGTCGCTCGTGGACGCGACGAGCGGGGGCGGCGCGCTCTACTTCGACACCACTGCGATGATCATCACGCTCGTCCTGGTAGGGAAATTTCTCGAGGGACGCGCGAAA
>JAJCXL010000230.1 GCA_029263435.1 Acidobacteriota bacterium
GACCGTTGTGAGAACCGGCGGCGTGGCAGAGACCAGAAAGTCGCCGCTCTTCCACGCGATCTCTCCGTCGCGCTGGCGAAACGCGATGACCGACTGCCCCGGACCGCCGACGGTCACGATCACGTTGTCTTCGAAGGCGACAGGACTGCAGCCATTTCCAGCCTTCACCACCGCTCGCAATAGGAGCGGCGGCGCGTCGAGCTCCTCGACGAGATCGTGCTGCCAAAGGAGATCCCCCGTACGGGTGTCGAAGGCATGGAGCTGTTTGTTGGTTCCGTTCGTGAACAGGCGCTCACCCACGACGAGCGGAGTCGAGTGCGGCCCGGCCCCGAAGTTGAAGTCTTCACGCTCGGACGGGTAGAGATACTCCCACAGCGTCTCGCCCGTCTTCATGTCGAGGGCGACGACGATCTCCTCCGGGTCCCATGGTCCGGCTTTCTCTCGTCCGTTCCCGACGCGATACATCGTATAGAGACGCTCGCCGTCAGAGACGATGGAAGAGTGGCCGGTCCCGAGTGGTCGACTCCACGAGATCGGAGGGCCGCCCTCGGGCCAAGAGTCGGCAAGAGGGCCAGAGTCCACGATGAAATTTCGATCCGGGCCACCCCACTGAGGCCAAGTCGCCGAGGTGGACGCACTTTGAGCGGTAACACTCCCGGTCGCGCCGAGCGTGAGCACGAGAGCGAGTTTCAAAATCCGGTGGCGCATCCCAGGCATGCTAGCAGCCCGGACAGATCGCGTCCAGCCAAGGGTACGTCATCGCGTTTTCTCCGCAGCGCGACATGAGTACAATACCCGCACCTACACCCGCGGACGTTTTTTGACATCCGATTTTCCCGGAACGAAAGGCGGAGAAAATCTCCCGAGCTGCCTTCATCCTCACGCTGATCGTTGCCGGCGAGATGATCTTCAGCTTGCCGTTTCACACGGCCCGATTCTTTCGACCAACGCTTCTGGACGCGTTCGGGCTGTCGAATAGCGAGCTCGGGGACATCTTCGCCGTCTATGGCGTCACGGCGATGCTCTCCTATTTTCCCGGTGGGGTGATCGCGGATCGCTATTCCGCGCGCGCGCTCATGACGGTCTCGCTCGTCTGCACCGCCGCCGGCGGGCTCTACTTCGCGACCTATCCGTCGAACCAAGCCCTCGCGGTCTTGTACGGCTATTGGGGCATCACCACGATCTTCTTGTTCTGGGGCGCCATGATTCGAGCAGCCAAAGACTGGGGCGGCGAGAGGTCACAGGGCAAAGCGTTCGGTATTCTCGATGGAGGCCGGGGACTCGCCGCTTCAGCGGTCGCGGTCGGCGCGGTCTCGGTGCTCAGCTACTACATGCCGGACAACGTAGAGCTCGTGACGGAGGCCGAACGAAGAGGCGCATTCCGATCCGTCATTCTTCTTTATTCAGGACTGACCTTGGGCGCGGCGGCGCTCACGTGGCTCGTGCTCCCGGCGGCCTCCGCAGGCATTGCTGAGCAAAAGACATCGCCATTTCGAGGCATGGCGGCGGTGTCACGCCAACCGGTGGTGTGGGCTCAGGCCGCCATCATCATCTGCGCCTATTGCGGCTATAAAGGCCTCGACAACTACTCCCTCTATGCGGTGCAAGTTCTGGGCATGGACGAAGTGGCCGGAGCACGATTCGCGGCTTACGCGTTTTACACGCGTCCGATAGCCGCTCTCATGATCGGCGCGATAGGGGATCGGTTCCGACCCAGCCGCGTGATTTTTTGGTCGTTTGCCACTCTCGTCGCTTCCTATTCGATGCTCGCGATCGCTATTCCGACATCGGGTTGGATGACGCTTGTCTACGCGAACATCTTCGTCACGCTGTTCGCGGTCTTCGGATTGAGAGCGCTCTATTTTGCGCTCCTTCAAGAGACCGATACGCCGCCTCATCTCACCGGCACGACCGTCGGGATGGTCTCCTTCATCGGCTATGCCCCCGAAGTGTTCTTCGCTTCGATCACTGGCCGCATTCTCGACAACGCCCCCGGCGTCACGGGCCACCACCACTACTTCATGTTCCTCGCAGCGACCGCGGTGCTCGGACTCGCTGCAACGACGTGGCTGGCGCGCTCGAATCGCAAGCAGCGCGCGAGCGCAAGGGCTTGACGCGGGTTTTGCTCTCCCATGGCCCGTGGGTCGCCGCCGTTGTGGCGAGTCTCCTGACGCTCACGTACTGCACGGACCGGCTGAGCACAGAGACGCCAACGATAGAGCTGGTAGAAAGGTTCTTGGAAACCGAGCTCCGGAGCGATGCGCTCAGCTTGTCCATTCTCGCCTCGATGCCCCGGTTCCAAGACCGGGGATTCGGACCGTTGGAGCGGACCGAGAGACAAGCCCGCACCTGGATGCTCGATCGCGAAGCGGGCGTGGTCCTTTTTTTCGATAGCGCATCAGACAAAGAGCTTTCCATCCGAGCCTCGATACTCTCGCAGAGCGGCTGAAACGAAACGGTTATCGCACCGGAGCGTTCGTCGGCAACTTCCTTCTCGGGGGTCGATTCGGCTTCGGCCAAGGATTCGATACATGGAACGATGAAGATCCGAGCTTGTATGGCGGCGCGGCCACCTTGCTCGGCGAGCGAGCTCTCGAGTGGATTGATCAAGACCCGGAGCCGTTTTTCCCCTACGTGCACACGATGGATCCTCACTCACCTTATGAGCCCCCGCAAAGCGCTCTCGAGTCGATCCCTGGCGAGCCGTATGACGGGAATCGAAACACGACCGCGCTCCTACGACTCGGTCAGCTCGGAGAGCTGGATCCGG
>JAJCXL010000231.1 GCA_029263435.1 Acidobacteriota bacterium
CCGAGCACGCTCAAGTACCGGCCCGAGAACTCGCGGGCTTCGGGCGGAAAGGCGAGCGGTAGAAAGATCTGAGGCTCACCCCCCATCTGCATGAAGGACAGGCCGTTGCCGTCGAAACCGGGAGGCAGGACACCGACGACCTCGTGCTCGACGCCGGCGAGCGAAAGCGTTTGTCCGAGGATGTCGGGACTACCGCCGAGCCTGCTCTTCCAGAATCCGTGCGTTAGCAGACAGACCTTGGCCCGATCCGGAACTTCCTCCTCCTCCGTGAAAACCCGACCCATCATGGCGGAGACCCGCAGGATCGGGAACAAGCTCGTGGATACGCGCAGGGCGGAGACTTCGATGGGATCGTCGAGCCCCGTGAGCGCCATGGGCGATCCCGAGATCGCGGCGAGGTCGTCGAACCCTGAAACGCGCTCTCGCCAAGCCAGAAAGTTGGCCGGCGATACCGGGTTGTGGTACCGACCGCGCTCGGCGAAGCTTTCCCACACCATGGTCAGCTGAGTTGGCTCATCGTAGGGGAGGGGAGTGAGGAGCACGTCGTCGACCACGCTGAAGACTGCGGTAGTGGCGCCAATCGACAACGCGAGGGTCGCGATGACCGCGACCGTAAATCCGGGTTGCTTCGTTAGCGATCGGAGTGCGTATCGTAGATCCGAAGAGAGCATGTCCCATCTCCATTCATTGACGAGGAGCCACATCGCGTCCCGGACGCATCCCGCCGCGTGGCCCATGAACCCGAGCGCGGAGGGCGCTTGCCCTCGCGCAACAAGAATCTCCCAGCTGCAGATGAGCTCGGTGCGCCACTCCTCGCGAAACCCGTCCCGTCGATGCTCGGGGACGAGCCAGCTGGTGAGCGAGACGAGCCTCAACGCGGCACGGAGAGGTCGCGGCGTGGCCGGGGTGCGCATGCTATTTCGCCGCGAGATGCGCTAGCGCTTCCGCGAACATCGGAAATCGCTTGGAAGCTTCGGCGAGGCCTACCCGGCCGGTCTTGGTGAGCGCATAGTATTTACGCCGAGGGCGACCCGCCTTGCGCGCCACCTCGTCCTCCTCCCAATCGGAAAGGAGCAGGCGCTTTTTCACGAGCCGCCGCAATGACGGGTAGACCGTGCCGCTCGGAAGGCCGGTCGCTTCCATGACGTCGAACCCGTAGCGATGACCCGAAGCGATCGCAGAGAGCACCGCAGCGGTCGCGTAAGTCCATTGGATAGAGTTCGTTTTCTTCGTTCCTGGCATACCTATGTAGATTACTACAATGCTATGTAGATTACTACATTGACCTCGTCGAGGACGAACGTGCCATCGGAATGGGCTCTTACGAGAGCGTGCTATCATCTCCGGCTCGCAACCCCGCGAAATATTCATCCAAGGAGATTTGGAATGTCCTCTGATAAACCCGACTACCACGACGCTGACTTGATGCTCCGCGTCTACGAAATGCGCCGTGAAGCGAAGACGCGCGAAGTGCGTGACGCTCTCAACGGGCAGTTCTTCCCGAAGAGCTATGACGACGTCAAAGCCGTGACTCAAGATCCGAAGAATCCGTTGAACCAGGCCTATCGGCAGCTCAGCGGCTATTGGGAGCTCGTCTTCGGCATGGCGAAAAACGGAATCGTGAATGCGGACTATCTCGTCGAGTGCAATGGCGAGGGGTTCTTCTTTTTCGCGAAGCTCCATCCTTACCTCGATCAGATCCGCGCGGATGGCTCGCCGACGGCCTTTCAGAACCTGGAATGGGCGACGAAAGAGTGTGAGACCGGCAAGAAGTTGTTCGAGCAGATGCAAGCGATCATCAAGAAGTACACCGCCGCCCAGTAGCGATTCGGTGAAGTTCGAGAGTGACGATGTCGCTCGCTACTACGAGCGCAACACTCCCGGCTTTCTCGCGCGCGGCCAGGGTGGCTCCCTCGGAGTCATCCACCGCGCGGTCTGGGCCGATGGGGTCACGAGCCGAGACCAAGCCTTCCACCACGTCCATGACGTGCTTCGACGTCGTGCAGAAGAGATGGGCGCGTCCCGAGTCCTCGATTTGGGGTGCGGGACCGGCGCGAGCTTGGAGCGAGTGGGTGCTCGAGCCGAAGAGATCCTAGGCGTCACCAACAGTCACACCCATGCGGCACTTGCCCGGGAGCGTCTCGGTAGCCGTGCGATCGTGTTCGAGCAGGATTTCTGCTCTACCCCGCTACCCGATGCCGTCGATCTCGCTTACGGGATCGAGTCCTTCGTGCAAGCGCCGAGCGCAGAGGCGTTTTTCGACAACGTCGGCAGAGCGTTGTCTTCGGGCGGGTGTCTCGCTCTTTGCGACGATTTTCTCGAGTCGGATCGGTCTCATCCGCTCGTCGCTACGTTCCGGCATGGATGGCAGGCAACTTCGTTACTAGCTCCGCGGGAGGTGGACGCCATCGCCGCTACGTCCGAGCTCGACCTCATCGAGGATCGTGATTGGACCGATTTTCTCGAGCTAGACCGTCCCCGCGACCGGCTCCTACGCGCCTATGTCGCATTGCTCCAGCCATTTGCCAAGCACCGGCCTCGGTTTCGCAGTCTCGCCGGCGGTAGCGCCCTACGGATGTGCTTGAAGCGAGGCCTCGTCCGCTACAGATACCGCGTGTGGCGCAAGCGGTGAGCTATCATTGCGACCATGAAATGGGGCGCCTGTTCCATCCTGCTCGCGCTGAGCTGCTCGGGATACGCTGAGTCCAACCGCTATGAGATCGACCCCGACCACCTCACGGTGGGCTTCCTCGTGGAGCACGTGGGGTTCGCGAAGGTCTTCGGGATGTTCCGCGACGCATCCGGTGGGTTTACGTTCGACGAAGGGACCGGCGAGATTACCGACGTTCGTGTCGTCGTGCGCACCGCGAGCGTTTTCACCGGCGTGGAAGCTCGCGACGGACATCTACGAAGCGAAGACTTTTTCGACGTGGAGCAGTTTCCGGAGATGGTTTTCGAAGCGAAGCGAGCGGTCTTGAGCGAAAGGGCTGCCGTCGTCGCAGGCACGCTGACACTTCGCGGACAAACGCAACCTCTGCAGCTCGAGCTCACCTGGAACAAGAGCGGCGTATCACCGCTGCCCGGCAATCCCTATGTCGCCGGCATGTCGGCCCGGGGCCGCTTTCCGCGCAGTGCCTTCGGCATGAGCTACGGCGTCGCCGACGGACTGGTCGGAGACGACGTCGAGCTCATCATTGAGCTCGAAGCTCATCGGAAGTAGCCCGGCTCGATGAACCGAGCGCGGCGGCAGTCCTTCGTGCGAAGGGGGCTCGTCCCGCTCGCGGCGTTCGTGTACTTCAACCTGCTGTTCAGCTTCGAGAACCTCCCCTCCACGCCGGTTCTTCGGCCCGTGCTCAAGATCTCCATCGAAGCTTTGGTTCTCGTGGGTGCTCTGGCGGGCGTGCTCCAGCTGGGGTGGAAGCCGTCTCGATTGACCAAGTCGCTCGTGGCTCTCGCTATTTTCGTAATGAGCGTCGTGCGATATGTCGACGTGACCGCGCTTGGCGTTCTCGGCCGCGAGTTCAACCTCCACGGGGACTTCCCGCATCTTCATCGAGTGTTCGAGATGTTCTGGGGGGCGATCTCGCCTTGGACGGGTGCGGCCGTGATCGCCGGCTTCGTCGGGGTCACGACGCTTTGCGTTCTCATGAATCGCTACGGTCTATCCGTCTGGGAGCGAGCGCTCACGCATCCCGCGGCCAGACGATGGGCGCTCGTTGTCGTGGCACTTGGGTTGGTGGGGTTCATGCTCACACCGGGACGCCCCTTTGCGTTCACGACCAGCGCGATGATCGTCAAACAAGTCGCGAACCTTCGCGCCGGAGAGGCGGAGCTCCTCGCGCTCGAGACGATCGAATGGCCTGCGCCGAATCTCGATTCCAATCTCGAGCGGCTCGCCGGCGCTCATGTCGTCCTCGTTTTTCTCGAATCGTACGGGGTCACGCTCATCGAGGACGCGCACCACTTCGATGCCATCGAGCCGCGCTACCGGGACCTCGAAACGCGGTTGGAAGCGTCGGGCTATCATTTTCGCTCATCTCAGATCCAATCTCCGACGTTCGGCGGCGGTTCGTGGAGGGCGCATGCGACGTTTCTGAGCGGCGTCCAGGTCGATTCGGAGCACATTTACGATGCCCTGGTGAGATCCGAGCGCCAAACGCTCGTATCGGTGCTGCGGGATCGTGGCTACCGCACGGTTGCGGCGGAGCCGGGGATCAAGTGGTTCTGGCCCGACGGTGAGTTCTACGGGTTCGACGAGATCTATGCCTTCGGCGATCTCGGCTATGACGGACCCCCGATGGGTTGGTGGAAGATTCCCGACCAGTACACCCTCCATCGTGTCGCGAGGAGAGAGCTCGAGAATGCCGAACGCCCGGTCTTCGCGAAGTTCTCTCTGATCATGAGCCACATTCCGTACTATCCCGTGCCGCCCTATGTCGAGGACTGGACCCGGTTCGACGATGGCACGGCGTTCGATGGTGCCAGGAAATCGGTGGCGCACGATGCCTATCGGGACATGAGGGAGCTCTCGAGCTGGTACGTGGAGGCGTTTCGCTATGAGCTCGACGTTCTCGAAGGCTTCTTGCTCCGCTATGTCCCCGACAACGCGTTGACGATCGTCATTGGAGATCATCAGCCTCCGAAGCTCGTGACTCATGACAATGACAGCTGGGCGGTGCCGATGCACGTCTTCAGCCGCCGCGCGGAGCTCGTCGATGCCTTCGAGCCGCTCGGCTTCGAGCCCGGGCTCGTGCCTTTGTCGCCGAGTGCTCTGAGAATGGCGGATTTCCTCGAGCGCTTCCTCGAGATCTATCATGAGGACCACATTCGGTCGAAGACGGATGAGTGAGCGATGAGTCCGGAAGTTTCCGCGCTGAAGAGGCAGTCCAGAGGCGTTGCCTTCGCTGGTGGCGCCGTGATCTTATGCTTCGGTCTCGTCTGGGGAGCGTCGCAGCCGCGATGGCTCCTGGGCTCGCTTTCGGTGTGGGCCTACTGCCTGTGGCTGTTATTCCGCCATCTCGAGGAGAACCGCGGGCAAGGGGATGTCGGCCCTCGCGCGTCGATTGGGCTTGCGACCGCGGTCACGCTCGTTCGCGGTGCGCTCCTCGCGGTCGCTGCCGGGTTTCTCTTCGTCCCGATGGCGACAGGGTGGGGCGAATGGGTGCCGGCGGTGACTTATTCCTTGGCCTCGATTTTGGACCACGTGGACGGTCGGGTGGCGCGGGCGCTCCAGAGAACGACTCGGCTCGGCGAGACGCTAGACATGGAGCTCGACGCGGCCGGGATTCTCATCGCGAGCGCGTTGGCCATTCACTACGGGAAGCTCCCGGTTTGGTATCTCGCGATTGGATTGGCGCGATACGCCTTCGTGGCGGGCCTTTGGTGGCGTCGTCGGCGCGGGCTTCGAACCGAACCTCTTGACCCCAGCTCCACTCGGCGTCTCCTCGCGGGCGTTCAGATGGGTTTCTTGAGCGTCAGTCTATGGCCTCCCGTCGCCGCGGAGCTCACCGGGCTGCTCGCCCCGGGCTTCGGAGGGATCACGCTCGCCATGTTCCTGCGCGACTGGCTTCAAGTGTCGGCGAGGCTGCCGCGCCGAGCATGAATCTGCGCTCGCATTGGCGGGTGCTGTTGTGGCTCACCGCGGGCGGGCTGTTCGTTTGGGTC
This sequence comes from Acidobacteriota bacterium, assembly GCA_029263435.1. Lineage (GTDB taxonomy): Bacteria > Acidobacteriota > Vicinamibacteria > Marinacidobacterales > SMYC01 > JAJCXL01. The sequence goes on from JAJCXL010000231.1 coordinate 5,665, forward strand.
CTCAGCAGCGTTTCCCTCGCGGGCGTGCTCGGCGTCTTGGCGAAGCTCGATCGCGGGGAGGTCGCGGTGCTCGTGGCGCTCAACGCCGTGGCGCTCTTGCTGTTCGGGGTCCGGTGGTGGTGGATTCTCAAGGGTCTGGGGCATCCGATCCCGTTCCTCCACGCGTGCTTGTATCGACTGGCGGCCTTTGGCTTTGCCTACTTCACGCCCGGACCGCTCGTCGGTGGGGAGCCCGCCCAAGTGCTACTCGCCGAAAAACGCGACGGCCTCGCGCGCGACGTCGCGATCGCCTCGGTCGGTCTCGATCGGTTGTTCGAAGGCGTCGTGCACCTCGGATTTCTCGCCGCGGCGGCTTTCGCGTTGGCGACGGGCCCGGGAGCGTTCTTCCTCGCTGTGCTCGTGAGCCTCCCACTGGGCTATCTCGTGGCGCTCGGGCTTGGCTATGCTCCGCTTTCTCGAGTCATCCGCCGCGATGTGATCCGGACCAGTGAAATCGCCGCCGGCCGTTTTTGCCGGGAGCGCCCGGTTCACGTTCTCGGAGCGGTGGTGGCCTCGATCGCCGGCTGGTCTCTGGTCATCGTGGAGTACTGGCTCGTGCTGTCTTTCCTCGGTGCGGAGCTTGGGTTCCGTCAGGTCCTCCTCGGCTGGGTCGCGTCGCGCATCGCCTATCTGCTGTTTCTTCCCGCCGGCCTCGGCGTGCTGGAAGCCGGCCAGGTCCTCGCTTTTCGCAACATGGGCTTGGCCGCCGAGATGGGCCTGAGCGTCAGCCTCCTGATCCGCCTCCGCGATGTCGCTGTCGCCTCCGCCGGCCTCTGGTCCGGCGTCCGCATGCTGACCCACCCGAAAAAAAGGACCAGGTCCATTTAATTAGGTCCTCTGCGCTATGAAACAGTGAACGAATCGCGGTATCGATGCAGTTCGAGCCGCGGATTAAATGGACCTGGTCCCATTCTTACGGCTCTCGTATGGCTAGGTGGCCGCGACGTCGATGAGAAAGGACTCGATAGCGGCCATCGATTGTTCCCAAGATGGATGCGAATGAAAGGCCTCGAAAGCGGTCAGGCTCAGGCGCTCCAGTAGGTCGCGGTCTTCGACGAGACGCGTCAGGTGAACGGTCAATCCGAAGACGTCATGGGGTTGTACGAGGAGCCCGGTCACCTCGTGCTGCACAATCTCATCGCTCGCGCCGCCCCCGCCGGCAATGACCGGAAGGCCAAAGCCCATCGCCTCTAGATAGACGATCCCGAAGCCTTCATAAAGCGACGGCACGACGAGAACGTGACTGCTCCGGTAGCGCTCAGCGAGCGCGTCTCCGTCCAGCGCTCCAAGAAAGCGAACGCGCTCCGATAATCCGTGTGCCGCGCATTGGCGCTGGACGTCTCGAACGTAGTCCGGCGACGCGTCGGTCCGCCCCACGACGTCGAGGTGCCATCCGTCGTTGTCGAGCTTCGCGAGCGCGTCGAGGAGCACATGAAGTCCCTTGCGACGGATCAAGTTGCCGACGAACAGCAGCCGTCGGTCGCCGTCCTCTCGTGCGCGCGCGGAGACTCGAGCCCGGCTCAGCAGAGCCGGCAACCGATCGCCTCCCGGAGTCGCGACGATGTTGCGGGTCTTCTTCTGGAGCAATTCCTCGACCGACTCCCTCGTCGTCTCGCTGTTGAATACGAAAGCGTCGATCGTCTGCAGATAGCGAAGCTCGACTTTTCGATAGAATCGCGCTTGACGCTCCGGCCATTCCTCGCTCGTGCGCAGGTGGTGGACGATGGCCACCAAAGGCGGTCCGCCCTTGCGTTTCATCCGCTGATTGATCCCGACGAGCGACGGATGAGTCAGCTCGTCTTGGACCACGATGTCCAACGACGCGCCGAGAAGCTTTCGCCGCTGCGGCACCGAGTAATTTTGCGTCAAATGACGTGCGTAGCTGCCGTGCGGAAACGCGATGAGCTCGACGTCGTGCTCACAGGCTCGCAAATGCTCGACGAGCTTGTGGTCGTAAACGTTGCCCCCGGTGACCTCGGTTAGATCTCCGTAGACGACGAGTCCGATACGCACCGCTGCGGAGTATTGCAGCTCGGGACAAAGGCCCGCAAACCGACCGGCGGAATCTGCGATAATCCCGGTCGCGACACGTCTCGAACCGTAGCGCTACGAACCGATGAACCCGATGTGTCCAGGAGAGTGTCATGGCCAAGCTGAGCCGAAGTGAGTTTCTCAAATCGACCGGAGCCTTCGGCCTCGGGGTCCTCGGAGCGTCCACCCCGTCGAGCTTGTCCGCATCGACGCAGGGCGTGTTTTCGGAGACCGCGCCCGATCTCATCGTCGTCGGCGCTAAGGTCTACACCGTTGACGAGTCTCTCCCGCGCGCCGAAGCGTTCGCCGTGCGAAACGGGCGTTTCTTGGCGATAGGCTCGAGCGCCGATATCCGAGGCCTCGCGACCGGGCGCACGGAAGTCATCGACGCTTCGGGCATGACGGTCACACCCGGCTTCATCGATGCCCATACCCACCCGGCGTGGGGCGGGATGGCGGAGCTCGTCAACGTCAACTGCGACCTTCGGAGCATCGCTGCCATCAAGGACGCGCTTCGCGAGCGTGCGTCCAAGACGCCCCCGGGAGAGTGGATCATCGGTTTCAAATACGATGACACCAAAGTCTCCGACGGTCGCCAGATCCATATCTCCGATCTCGACGAG
>JAJCXL010000232.1 GCA_029263435.1 Acidobacteriota bacterium
GGAGAAACGCTGCGACAGAGTTTCGAGATCGTCAGAGATCCGAGGATCGAGTTCGACGATAACGACCTTCGCGCCCAGTTCGATTTCCTGATCGCCGTGCGCGACAAGCTCACCGAGACGATGAACGTCGTCAGGCGCATCCGAGACTTGAGAGCGCGGGCGACGGCCGCGGTCGAAGCTGCGGGCGCTAGCGAGACGTTGACGGATGAGCTTCGCGAGCTCAACGACCAGCTCTATCCTCTCGAAGAGCGGCTGGTGCAATACCGCGCTCGAGCGGGACAGGACTTGATCAACTATCCGACCGCCATCGACAGCAAGCTCGCACGGCTGCTCAACTTCGCGTCCATGGGCGACGCGCCGCCCACCCAAGGTGCGATGGATCTGTTACGTCGTCTCTCGGACGGCGTTCAGGAACGCGTCACCGCGCTCGACGCGCTCGAAGCAGGTGCGTTCGCTTCGCTCATGAGAGCGGCCGGCCAGTAAGAGACTCGAGACGCGAGCTCGGCGCCGGCCCCCCGGTGACCGGGAAATCTGCCCGATATTGGGCTGGGATCTCTTTTCCACCCGTGCGTCTCCCACGTCTAAATCCGATCCGCAGGAAACGGTGTCCAAAAGAGACCCGGTCCATTTTTCTGTGCTCCATCTCTCTCGAAACAAGGGAGTTGTGGGTTGGCAAATTGGACCTGGTCCCTTTTTCTTGCTCACCTGGCCGGAGTCTCCTATGCTTCGCTCACTATGACGTTGTCTCGAAGAGAGTTCACGGCGCTCGTCGGTGCGGGTGCTATCGGGCTGCCGGCGCAAGGAGAGAGACTCACGACCGAACGGGTCGGCGAGATGCTCGATGCGTTAGGCGGGAGGGGTGTTTTCGCGAATCCGGAGTGGCTCGAGATGTTGCGTGAAGCCATCGAGCGGACCGAGGGGATGACAGCGACGATCCGCGGCTACGCGCATTCGAGCGATGCGGAGCCCTCGATCCTCTTCGCCCGGTATTGATGATGCAAAATCCGCGCGACGAAGAGCTTGCTTTCTCCTCCGTCTCGGAGCTCTCCCGGCTTCTCGAGTCCCGACAGATTTCATCGGTCGAGCTCACGGAGACCTACATCGCCCGTGCGCTCGAGCTGGACCAGCCCGATTTCGATATGCCGGCCGACCCAAACCTCACCTCAGGCGAGAAGCTGGCGAGCATCATCACCCTCGCCCAGGACCACGCGATGAACGCCGCGCGTCGTGCTGATGCGGCCGAACGTCGCGGTCCGCTGCACGGCATACCTTACGGGGTCAAAGATCTTCTCGACACCAAAGGCGTGCGCACGACCTGGGGCTCACGCATGCTCAACAGCAATGTGCCGGATCGAGATGGCGCGGTCGTCGAGAAGCTCGAGGCTGCCGGCGCGGTCCTCATGGCGAAGATGTCGATGGGGGAGTTCGCGGGAGGAAACACCTCGAACGCGTTGAATCCGTGGAAGCGGGACCGCACGACGTTCGGCTCTTCCAGCGGGACGGCCACCGCGGCGGTGGCGGGCTTCATCGGCTTTGGCATCGGTAGCGAGACCGGAGGCTCGATTGTTTACCCGTGCTCAGCCGTCGGCGCGACGGGACTGCGTCCGACCATCGGGCGGGTCAGTCGCTTCGGTGCGATGGTGCTCTCATGGAGTCTCGACAAGCTCGGCCCGGTCGGCCGCTTCGCTGAGGATTGCGGCATCGTGCTCGAGGCCATCGCGGGGCATGATCCGAGAGATAATTCGACCGCGAAGCGTCCGTTCCAGTTTCGCCAGGCGCCGCCCGCGTCGTTGCGAGGTACCAAAGTCGGTGTCGAACGGGCGTCGTTCGATCTCGCCAGTCCCGCCGATCAGCGGACGTTCGAGACCGCCCTGACGGTGCTCCGCGACGCGGGGTGCGAGCTCGAAGACATCTCTCTGCCGGAGCGCCCTTATGGCGCGTTGTTCGGAAAGTTGGTTGGATCCGAGAGTGCGTCGTTCTTCGCTCCATTTTTCGATGACGGAAGCATCGTGGATTGCTTTCCGTACAATCGCGAACGCGTGGCGAGCTGGATGGCAGCTCGTCTCGCGCCGACGTCGGACTACCTAGCGGCGCTTCGCATCCGAAGCGAGCTCATCCGCGAGTCCGATGAAGTGATGTCTCGCTACCAAATGGTGGTGGCGCCGACGTGGCCTTTTGGCGCGGCGATGCGCGAGGTCGTGGACGGCTGGCCAGTACCTTCGGACCCGGAGCTCGATCCCGGTGGGCGCACTCACACGCATCTACGGATGCATAACGCCGCCAACCTCGCTGGACTCCCGGGTATCTGCTTTCCCTGCGGCTTCGATCACGAAGGCATGCCGCTGTCCTTGCAGCTCATCTCCGGAGCATGGGAAGAGCAAATCCTTCTCGACGCGTCGATGATTTTCCAACGCGAAACGGATTGGCATCTTCAGCACCCGCCGGTCCCGTATCGAGCCTGAGACGCGCCAGAGCCCGGATTCGGGTTGCTTCTCGTCGCCTTTTGGACGGTGCTTTCTGAGCTGAGATCAGAGCGGCGAGCCGCAGGGTCGCGGCCCGCCGCATCCGACTCGGACGACGCTGACCTCTAATCGTCGTCGAGCTTGAGCTTGATCTTTCCGTGCGTGACGGGATGCGTCCGATCGTTGTCATCCGGCCAAATCTGAGCCTCGCAGTACTCCGCGGAGGTAATGATGCCGCCGCCGCCTTCGAAGCCTAGAAACGTCGTGCGATCGGCCTCTTCGGAGTGCTTCCCGGTATCTAGAACGCGGAACCAGACATCTTTTCCGGGCTGATGGATGTCGCCGATGAAACCCGGATGCACGGACAAATTCTGAGTGATGACGCCGCCGACCCAAACTCGACCGTTCGCGGGATCGACCGACAGACAGGTCACGTCCCCATGGAACTCGATCGGAAATCCGCCGAACTCAAGCTTCTGACGGAAACGTCCGGAAGCCTCGCCGTCATCCCGGTCGGCGTGCATCGCGAACTTGACGACGAGCTCCGACCCACCGCCAGTGGTTAGTAGATACTTTCCCGCGCCTTTGACGACGAGGTCGGAGTCATCTGCCGTCGCGATACCAGCAAGAACGAGCGACGCCGCACAGATCAGCGCCCGCACACTTTGTTTCGAATTCCTATTCATCCTGTTTTTCTCCTCATTGATAGTTGAACGCCATTCGTATCAACCTGCAGGGGACAGCGGCCCGAGGGTTCGGAAATCTTTAGCTAAGGTTTTCGTATCGGTCGTCCCTGACCGGAACAAATCCATCTGTTTGAATCACCATCCAAGATCTCGAATCTCGGAGGTGAAAGTCTCGGGTTGATCCAGGCTAAACAATAGAGCGCCAAGCGAAACCCAGACTGGAACGACCCTTGCTACGTAGGGAGTTCGCAACAGGGGGAGCGTATGTTCGATGACGTACAGACTCACGAGTGTGTCATCCGCGCGCGGCTGAACGTCGTGATCCGGGACCGCCGTGAGATCCGGCTCGAGCCGCAGGCGATGCGGGTCTTGACACTCCTGATCGAGCGCTCCGGTGATGTCGTATCGCGTGAGGAGATCCTGTCGCTCGTCTGGCACGAGCGGTTCGTAGGTGATGAAGTACTCACGAACGCCGTTAGCCAGATCCGACGAGCACTCGCCGACGCCCCGCGCCACCCTCGTTTCATTCAGACGATCGCGAAAGGTGGCTATCGTTGGATCGCGCCGTCGCGTGTTCTTGGCGACGATCGTAAGAGTCGGCGTCGGGCACTCCTCACCCTGGCGGCCGGGCTCGTCGCAGCGGCTCTCGTCGCCGGGATATTCGCATCGGGACGGCCGAGCACGAGCGTCGACGTCCGAGCGATCAGCGGTTTGGTCACCGTCGGCGAGTTCGACAGTCTTTCCGGGGATGAAGATCTCGATTGGCTACGTACCGGCATCGCGGAGCTCATGGTCACGGGGCTGTCGCGGACGTCACGACTCCGAGTCATCGGGCCGTCCCATATGGCAATGGCGGGCGCCGTCGATGAAAGCCGCGCAGAGCTTTCGATCGGTGGCAGCTTCGCGCGCATCGACGGGAAGCTCAGAGTCGATGCTTTTGCAAAAGACACCACGACCGGTGAGCTCGTCGCGGCGGAGAGCGTTTCGAGCGCCAACGCGTCCGAGCTCTTCGAGCTCGTCGACGATCTTGCGATTCGGCTGTCGATCCGTCTGGCCATGTTCCATGATCCCGAGCCGCATCTTCGACGCGCGCTACGAGAGATCACGACCGACTCCATCGAGGCCTATCAACTCTACGTGGAAGCGATGCGCCGCTACTACCACAACTTGGATCACGTGGGCGCACTCGAGCTCTACGAGAAAGCGGTCGAGATAGACCCAAACTTCGCGATGGCATACGCAAAGATGTCCATCTTGTATATGAACGTCGGCGATCCGCTAGAGGCCGACATCGCGGGACGCCGTGCGCTCGAGCATATCGATCGGCTTCCGAGTCGCGAGCGCCACTACGTCACGGGTAACTTTTACGTCATCCACGAAGAAAGCTACGAACGAGCCCTCGACGCCTATGGAGACGCTCTGGAGCTCGACCCGGACCACCTCGCGGCCCGCCACAACCGGGGCTACATTTACTTTCGTTTGGAGCGCTATCGAGACGCGGCGGCGGAGCTCGAGCCTCTCGTGGACGCCGGTGTCGGGTTTCCGGGGAGCTACAGGCTATTGATGTTGTCGCATGCCGCCCTTGGAGAGTTCGAGGCGGGCCGAGAGGTCGCGGATGCTTATCTCTCCCGCTACCCCGAAAAATGGGTCGGCTATCGCAACCTTGGCCAACACCTCATGCGTTGGGGCCGCCTAGAAGAGGCGAGTGAGGCGTTGTACCGTGCGGATTCCCTTCGACCGGGCCCACCGGACGAGGTGGAGTGGTGGCAGCTGAAGCTACTGCTGGAAGAACCGCTCTTGACGACACGAGCCGAAGGCACCGCCGCGCGCAGTCCGGCTCCGGGCCTTGGCCGGGCGATGCAACAGCTTTATGTCGGCAGACCGGGAGAGGCTATTGCGGAGCTCGAGAAAACGATCTCGGGTCCGGATGCTCCCGGCGATTGGGCGCCTGTCGTGCTCAACCTTTCGGCCGCGGTCAAGCTCCAGATCGGAGACCCGAAGGCGAGTCTCGACACCGCGCTTCGAGCCCGGGATGTTGGGCGCGGCAACGCCTCTGAATGGCAAGCGCTGTCGCTCGCCTCGATGGCGAGCGCTACATTGGGCGATTGGGAAGGCGCGCGCCGCCTGGAATCGGAGCTCGAGCGCAAGACTGCCGGGCTTCCAACCCAGAAAGAACGACGGCGGCTGTTTTACCTTCGCGGCGAGCTCGCGAACGTCGCCGGTGCCCCTGAGGAAGCGGTCGAGGCGCTCAGGGAGGCGGAATCCCTTTTGGCGCCAAGAGGGTTCCCCGTCACGATGCAGATCCCGCAACACGTACCGATCCGCTACGCGCGAGCCGAGGCCCACCGCGCGGCGGGGGAGTCGAGCCAGGCGATGCGCTGGTATCGAAGCGTGGCCGAAAGCACCACTGAGCGGCTCGTCTGGCCCATTCCTTTCGTGCGGAGTTTTTATCGCCTCGGTCGTCTTCACGAAAACGCCGGGGATCGCGAGCAGGCTATTGCGTTCTACCGACGATATCTTTCGTACTGGAGCGATGGGGAGCTGGACCGGGCGGATGTAGAGGTGGCCGAGCGGAAAGTCGCGGCCTATGACGCGCTGATCGCCTCGCACCAGAATCAGAGCGCGGACCCAGACCAAGAAAAACTGACCGTCGGATTGGCTCCCGAGGGCTCTAGTCGCCGCTAGTTCCCGCTCCTCGCCGACCCGCTCGAGAGGTCAGCCGACGAAGCGCGCCTGGGACCTCACGGTAGAATTCTTCTATGGATCGGATCGCGGTCGTCACTGGAGCTGCTCGTGGCATCGGTTTGTCTATCTCGCGAGCGTTGTTGTCGGATGGTCTCACGGTGGTCGGTGTCGACGTCGACGAAGAACGCCTGTCGGAAACCGCCGTTGCGCTCAGCGGCGAGGGGCGCCGCTTCTACGCGAGACCCGCGGATGTGACGGACCACGCTGCGGTGGAGCGGCTCTTCCATCAGATCTCGGAGGAGCTCGGTGGTGTCGATGTGCTTGTCAACAACGCCGGCACTTGTTTCATGAACGATTTCACGGAGATCTCTGCGGACGAGCTCGCTCGTCAGATGGAGATCAATTTCAGTAGCGCGTTTTACTGTTGTCAACGAGCGGTGCCGTTGATGCTGAAACGGCCCGGCGTGAAAAAGATCGTCAACATCTCTTCGAACGGCGCTTATAACTTCGACGTGTTCGACCCCGCGCATTATCGTGCGAGCAAGGCGGCGCTCGATACTCTCACGAAGCATCTCGCCAGACGCTACGCGCTCGATGCAATCGCGGTCAACTCTTTGGCGCCGGCGATGACGAGGACGGAGCTCTTCGACGTCGTGCCTCGAGACGTTCTCGAACGAGCGGTGGCGGCGATGCCGCGGGGGGAGCCGATGAAGCCGGAAGAGGTCGCGGGGTGGGTTGCGTTCCTCGTATCTCCTGCCGGTGACTGCTCGAGCGGCAACGTGATCCTTCTCAACCAAGGGCGCGATGTCCGATAGCGAGACGAAGAGCGGCAAAGGCAAGCTAGCCTCGCGCGCCGCAAGCCTCGGGTGTTTGATTCTCTTCGCACTGCCCTTCGCCGGGGTCGGCGTCTTCATGGCCTACCGGATGGTGGTGTTCACGGCCGAATGGATCGACATGCGGTCGTGGGACCGAGTCGAGGCTCGGATCGTCTCCACCGATCTCCATTCGAGTCGCGGGGATGATTCGACCAGCTATGAAGCGCGGGCTCGATATACCTACGTCTATGGCGGGCGTGAGTATTCCGGCACTCGCGTAGCACTTCATACCGGCCTCGACAGCGTCGGGAGCTTTCAGGAAAACACCTATCGAGAGCTCTCTGGCGCTCGGGGTCAGCCCGTGAGTTGCTGGGTCGACCCTTCCGACCCGTCGAAGTCCGTGCTCTATCCCGGTCTTCGATGGGAGATGGTCGGATTTCATCTGTTGTTCGTCATTCTTTTTGGAGGGGTCGGGTTCGGCCTCATCGCCGCGGGTGCCTTCGGGTCCAAGACGCTGAAAGCCGATGATGCGCTTCGAGAAAGCCACCCGGGCGAGCCGTGGCTTCATCATCAAGAATGGGCCTCGGGGCGGATCACGTCCTCGACGAAAGCCAAGATGTGGACCAGCGTCGGGTTCGCCTCGTTCTGGCTGTTGGTGTCCTCCCCGACGGTATTCATCGTGTACCAAGCGCTGAAAGGCGAAGAGGAGCCGGTCGCGCTCATCGCGGCGGTGTTTCCGATCGCCGGGATAGCGCTTGGCTATTGGGCGGTCACGAACGTCGCGCGCTACCGGAAGTTCGGCGAATCGGTCCTGGAGTTGCACACGATCCCGGGAGTCATTGGTGGGCCGGTGAGTGGGACGGTCAAGACTCGTGCGTTCGAGCACGTCCAAGGGACGTTTGATGCCACCCTTAGCTGCGTGCGCAGGAGACGCACCAGCCGTGGGAAGAACCGAAGCACCTCGGAGAACGTCATTTGGCAGAGACGTCGCCGCTTCGCCTACGACCGCGCTCGAGGTGGGCTATACGTATCGTTCCACGTACCGTATGACGCCGAGCCGAGCGACGAGGAGGACCCGAATAATCGACTGACTTGGAAGCTGTCGGTCGACGGGAAAGCTAAAGGGGTGGACTACCACTCGGAGTTCGAGCTGCCGGTCTTCAAGACGGAGCACAGCTCCCCGGAGCCCCTAGACCCCTCGAGCTTCGAGGAGGAGACTGCTGTCGTGGACACCCCTCTTGCCGAGCGGCTTGGAGAGTGCGGCGGTCGGGTCGATCATCGGCCTTCCGGCACGCGCTACGTGTTTCCGATGGCTCGCCAGCCGGGAGTCGCTCTCATGATCAGCGGCTTTTTCTTGGGGTGGATGGGCATCGTGGTCGCGTTGTTCTACTCGGACGCGCCATCGATATTTGCGTGGGTGTTCGGCTTCTTCGGTCTTCTGCTACTTTTCGGCGCGCTCGACATGTGGCTACATGCCAGCCAGGTCGAAGTGCGCCCGGGCCAGCTCACGTTCGCCTCCGGTTGGTTTGGCGGCAAGACTCGGACGTTTCCCGCCGCGGACGTCCGGAAGCTCAAGCCCAAGCGCGGCATGCAATCCGGCAACAAGCTCTTCTATCGTCTGGAGGTCCTCGCCCGAGACGGCAAGAGCCATCTCCTGGCGAAAGGCCTCGTCGACCTCGACACCGCCGAGCGCTTGGGCCGCGAGATCGAGAGCACTCTCCGCGCGGGCGCGTAGAGTCGCGCCGACCCTTCCGTCGGCCGAAAAACAAGGGGGTCTGACCCCTTTTCTTGGCCCTCAGTTGCTGTCGTCGGCGAAGCCCTGCCAGTGCGAGCCGTCGCAAAAAGGCTTGTTCTTCGAGCCACCGCAGCGGCACAGCGTGTAGTGGTCCGTTGTTTTCGGAGCTTGGCCAGTCTCGGCGTCTTCGAGCTCGACGCCGCCTTTGACGACGTAGGGTCCATTCTGGGCGATGTAGATGGCGGGGTCGTTGCCGAAGTCCCGATGCTCTTGGTCGTCGAGCGTATAGGTCAGCGCCCCGGAAGGGCAGGCCGCGACTTGCTTTTGGATCGCTTCGACATCGGCACCGTCCGGGTCGATCCAAGGCTCTTGACCGTACTTGAAGACGGAAGAGAGTCCGCCCGTGCAAAGCGCGGCGTGAGCGCAGATCCCTCGATTGTCGTGAATGGTGATGGACTTGCCTTCATAGGTGTCGAACTTGTCTGTCGAGCCATCACTTTGCCGAACGGAAGAGAAGCCGACCTTGGCGTGAGTGCCGTCGCAAAACGGTTTGTTCGCCGACTGGCCACACCGGCACAAAGCGGTGATCTCTTTGGTCTGGAGGGTCGCTCCCTTGGAGTTGGTCAGCGTGGGTGAGTCCTGTACGAGCAAGGGCCCGTTCGGTGCGGTACGTATCTTCGCTTCATCAGCCATGTGTCTTCTACCTCCTTTGGGTGCAGTTTGACACGAGCCGCCAGGGTTCGACGTTCTTTCTTAGGTATAGTCTTGCCCATATGGATGACCGGGTGGAGACGGACGTCGCGATCATTGGAGGTGGTGTGAGCGGGCTGGCCGCCGCGTGGCAGCTTCATCGACACGGCGTTCGAGTGTTGTTGATCGAAGCGCGCTCGCGCCTCGGTGGACGGATCCTCACGGCTCGCTCGGGGAACGCTGCGTTCGATCTAGGACCTTCCTGGGTGTGGCCCGGCCAACCCCATGTCGCGAGCTTGCTCGAGCACTTCTCGATAGCGGTCTTCGAGCAGCCTTGTGACGGCCACTTGCTTCATCAGGAGGCGGATGGGCGAATCCGTCGAGACCCGTATTTGTCGCCGATGGAGCACTCGCTACGGATCGAGGGAGGGACAGGAGCGCTGGTCGACGCCCTCGCCGCGCAGATTCCCGTGGAGCACATTCTCCTGGAGATGCCCGTTCGGTCTCTCGCCGCGCTGGAGGATCGGATCGTCATCGAAGCCTCGAGCGTCGAAGGGAGCGAGACGACGATCGATGCAAGACATGTCGCGCTCGCGTTGCCCCCGCGCCTCGCCGCGCAGTTGCGCTATGAACCTGTGCTTCCATCCACGACGACTGAGCTCTTGGCGGCCACCCCGACGTGGATGGCGAACCACGCGAAAGTGCTCGCGGTGTACGCGAAGCCGTTTTGGCGAGAGCAAGGCCTGTCGGGAGATGTCCTGAGCCGTCGCGGCCCCTTGGCCGAGATCCACGACGCGTCACCTGAGATTGGTGGGCCGTATGCACTGTTCGGCTTCGTGGGACTCGATGCGAGCGCGAGAGCATCCGTGGGTCTCGAGGCACTCGAGCGAGCCGCGATCACCCAGCTCGAAGAGCTGTTCGGACCCGAAGCGCGGGAGCCGCAGGAGCTATGGGTCCAAGACTGGAGCGACGAGCCGTTCACCGCCACGACGGCCGATCGCGCGCATCTCGCACAGCACGGCGCCTATGGACTGAACGTCGTGGTACCCCCGTTTTGGCAGGACCGACTCCACTTCATCGGCACGGAAACGGCCTTCGACAACGGCGGCTTGATTGAAGGCGCCCTCTCGCAAGCGACGAAGTTCGCCCGCAAG
>JAJCXL010000233.1 GCA_029263435.1 Acidobacteriota bacterium
GTCGATCGAGATCAGTGGCCGATCGAGATCTCGCTCACCAGTCGCGACACGATGGGATTCCGCATGCTTCTCGGGCGCCAAGCGCTTCGGGGTAGGGCCCTTGTCGATCCGGGTCGCTCCTACATCATGCGAATGTCGAGACGGAAGAAGTAGCTATTCGGTTGGAGAGGCCGCCCGAGCAGAGTCACGGCTAGGGCTCGGGAAATTCGGCGGTGACGTCGATGCCGATGCCGCCTCTAGGGGTGAACCTGCCCCGCACCGTGGCTTTCCGAGGAGCGCACGCCCCGACGATGTCGTCGAGGATCCGATTGACGATGGCCTCCGCGAAAGCTCCGTGGTTCCGGTATGAAAATAGGTAGAGCTTCAACGACTTGCTCTCGACGCAGCGCTCACTCGGCACGTACTCGATGAGAATGTCCGCAAAATCGGGCTGTCCGGTCATGGGACAAAGCGACGTGAACTCGGGGCACGCAAAGCGCACGGTGTAGCCCCGCTCGGGATAGGCATTCTCGAAAGTCTCGAGCTTGGCGGTGTCGGGCGAGCTCGGATAGACGGCGTCCGATTGCCCCAACAGCGTCAACCCATCCGTGGAGCTCTTGGGTTTCTTCATCTGGAAAAATGGTACCACGAGCCGATCCGTTGACACTTCGTCGGAGCGTCAAGTAAGCTCCCGGTGCCTCTGACAGCAGGGGCGCCCAGCTGCCTCCCGGCACTCATTCGAGTTTCGACCTGCAAACAAACGGAGACAAGTGTATGAACATTCACTTGGTCAATCCCAATGACATGTCTTTCGGCATCGGTATCATCGTGCCGCGCTGGATGTATGTTCTGGCCTCGGCCACTCCAAAAAAATTCGGCGTTCCGGCTGTCATCGATGAAACCCTCGAGCCGTTCGATGTCGACACGGTCGCGCCGGGGGATGTGGTCGGTATCGGAATTCATACGCTCAACGCGCTGCGTGGCTATGAGCTGGGGAACAAGGCCCGTGCTCGAGGCGCGCGGGTCGTGTTCGGCGGCTCGCACGTCACCTTGTATCCCGAAGAGGCTTTTGAGCACGGCGGGGCTGACTGCGTCGTCAAGGGTGACGGAGACCTGGTGTGGGCCGAGCTCCTCGAAGACCTCGATTCCGGCGCTCCGGAGAGGATTTACGACGGCGGTCGTATCGAAGGCGACGCTTTCCTGCCCGCGCGCTGGGATCTCTTGCCGGAGAACGCCTACATGATCGCCTCCGTGCAGACGGTACGGGGCTGCCCGAAGCACTGCTCTTTTTGTTCCGTGTGGCGGACCGATGGCCAGAGGCCGCGTCAGCGACTCTCCGAAGTCGTCGTGCAAGAAGTCGTCGAGCTACGGCGAAAAGGGTTTCGTTTCATTCTGCTCGCCGACGACAACTTCTACCCGGTCACCCAGCAAGATATCGAGCTCGAACAACGGCGAAACGGCCCCCGGGTCGAAGAGCTCAAAGCCATTCGCGCGGAGCGGTTCGAGCTCCTCGATAGGCTAGCGGCGCTACCGCATGACATGGTCTTTCTTACCCAGATCACGATGGAAGCCGCTGAGGACAAAGAATATCTGGAAGCGATGAAGCGGGCCAACGTGAAAGGCGCGCTCGTGGGGGTGGAGTCGGTGACCGAGGAAGGGCTCAAAGCGGTATTCAAGGACTTCAATAGCGCCGGAGACGCGCTGGTGCGACGGCTCCAAGCGTTCGTCGAGCACGACGTTCACATTCTCGGGTCCTTTATCTTCGGTCTGAGTACCGACCGGGATGAAACTTTCGATGCGACGGCCGCGTTGGCCGGAGAGGCCAGGCTCGATTTCGCCCAGTTCGTGACGCTGACGCCTTTCCCTGGGACGGTCGATTTCAAGAAATGGGAGAGCGAGATCGCGCAAGCGAAGGAGACCATCGACGGAATCCCGCTGAACCGGTTCTGGCTGATCCCACGCCACAAGCGACCGAAGCTGTATCTGCCTCATCCGACGATGACCCCCAAGCAGATCCGCGAGAAAACCCAGGCGGTGTGGAGAAAGTTCTACAGCTTGGGGAACGTGTGGAAACGTTCAGGAGCGACGACGAACTGGCGCGATCGCCTCGCCTACGTGCTCATCTCGATGCTGTTTCCGCAGATGTATGCGAATACCGGACTCGCCACGGATAGCGCGCGCGGCCGGGCGCGGTTCATGGCGCGGATGATCGCCAAGCCCTGTCGGCGGGTCTTCATTTCCCGTCCGCTGCCGGACTTGCAAGTTCCGGCGAGTCCTCAGCCGGCATAATGCTCTTGCGCTCGGAGCGCGCCCAATAGGTCGCGAGTCCCGGCCCCGTGATGTTGTGCCACAGGCTGAAGAGCGCTCCTGGAACGGCTGCTCCCGGAGCGAAATGCATCGTCGCCAGTGAGACCGCGAGGCCCGAGTTCTGCATCCCGACCTCGAGCGCGATCGTCCTTTTTTGGGGGTGGCTCAGACCGAAAACGTGGCCGATGCCGTAGCCTATCGCGAGCCCGACGACGTTATGTAAGACGACCGCTGCCGCGAGAGCTCCGGCGATGACCGCGATCCGCTCGCGATGAGCACCCACCACGAACGAGACGATCGCGACGATCGCGAGCACCGATATGAGGGGTAACACGGGTGTGATGGGTCTGACGATGCGCGCACCGTATCGGTGAGCGAGGAGTCCTAGGAGAACGGGCAAGACGACGATCGTGACGATCGAGGCGAACAACGCCGTTGCCGAGACGGGAACCCATTGGCCGGCGAGTGCAAGGGTGAGGGCGGGAGTCAGAATCGGAGCGAGAAGCGTTGAGATGGAGGTCATCGCGACGGATAGTGCGACGTCCCCGCGCGCGAGATAGGTCACGACGTTCGACGCGGTACCGCCGGGACACGTCCCTAGGAGGATGACGCCGACCGCGAGGTCCGGTGGAAGGTCGAGCGCGGTCGCGAGAGCGAATGCGGTCAAAGGCATGACCGTATATTGCGCAAGAACACCAATGAGTACCGCCCGTGGTTGTGAAAGGGCGATGGCGAAGTCCTTCGGCGAAAGCGTCATGCCCATCCCGAACATGACAATCCCGAGCAAGATGGGGATTCGTGGCCCGACCCACGCGAAAGCTTCAGGCTGGATCGTGCCCCAAGCCGCGCCTAGGAGGACCCATATCGCGAAGGTGCGGCCCGCCCACTGACTGAGCTTGACCACGACGTGGCGCATTGGGCTCGAGCCTCCCGAAGCGACGAGGGGTGGTTGAGCCACCCCCCTTGGACCCGGCTCAGTTGGTGGGGAGCTGCCTGGGCTTCATCTGCTCCATGGGCGCTTCGAAGAAGAAGCTGGATGCACCGAATGCAGGCTTCAAGTCGTTGAGCCAGTTGGCCTGGTCGTCGAATTTCGCGAAGAACACCTTACCGGCCCACGAAGGGTCACGGCCTTGGAGCATCTTGAGGACGAAGACTTTCTCGCCACCGACCTCGGCAACACCGTCGACGAGCACTTTGCCCGGAGACGCCGACATCGACGGACCCCGAACGGTGCGTGCGAGGCCCGAGACTTTTTGGAAGGCCTCGTTGTAGATATTCAGAGCACGTTCTAGTGGAAGCGCGAAGTAGTGTTTCGCGCCCGTGTCTCGTTCCACGAACATGTAGTAGGGAACCGCTCCGAGCTTGACCTCTTCGGTCCACATACGGCTCCACACCTCGGGGCTATCGTTGACGTGGCGAACGATCGGCGCCTGGCACCGGACCACCGCACCGGTCGAGCGAACGCGACGGATGGCTTCTCTCGCCACCTGGGTCTCGAGCTCACGCGGGTGGGTGAAGTGCGCCATCAGGGCGAGGTTTCGGCCGGACTCGACGACGTCGTCGAAGAGACTCAACAGATCATCCGAATCATCGTCCGTGACGAACTTGTAAGGCCAATATGCGGGTGCTTTGCTCCCGATCCGGATGCTCTCCAAATGGCTCAACTCCGGCGCGAGCAACGGCTCGATGTAGCGCCGAAGGACTTTCGACTTCATCACGAGCGGATCGCCGCCGGTGAAGAGAATGCTCCTCACCTCGGGGTGTGCCTTGACGTAGGCCACGAGCTGATCTGCCTGTTTGGAGGCCATCTTGAGCTCGTCAATGCCGACGAACTGTGCCCACCGAAAGCAATAAGTGCAGTAGGCGTGACAGGTCTGCCCGGCGGCTGGAAAAAACAGCACCGTCTCCCGGTACTTGTGTTGCAAGCCTGGGATGGGCTCGTCTCCGTCGCGAGGAACATTGAGCTCGAGTTGTCCGGCCGGATGGGGGTTCAGCTTCGCTTGGATGGCGCGGGCGGCGACTTTGATCTCGTCGGCCGGAGCGTCTTTGGCGACCAAAGTGTACATATGGTCGAAGTCGGCTTTTCTCAGCATTTCCGGCTGAGGAAAGGTCAGCTGGTAGATCGGATCGTCAGGTATATTGTTCCAGTCGATGAGCTCGTCGATGACGTAATTATTGACTCGAAAGGGCAAGACCGCCGAGACGGCTTTCATCGCTTGACGGTGTTGGATCGTGAGGCGGCGAAGGGGCGTGATATTGTCTATGTCTTTACGAGTAAAGACTTTGAACGCGGGAGTCGCGTTGATTGGGCGGCCGTGGGTGGTCGCCAACCCAGGATAGCTTTGGGTCACTGCCATTAGTCACCTCCTTTGAGCAAAGCGCTCGCAACATGCTTTCGGATCTCGATTTCTTCGAAGAACGAGCGCGTTCGTGTTACTTAGGGTTGGCGGTCGTCGTCGGCTCAAAGAGAGCTTCGTTCGTGTCGTTTCGCCCCGTGTCTCGCGCTAGGAGTTGGTCGAGGATAGGGGCTGCAGGAGTTACCGCCTCTTACAACGCGCTAACCATATCAGAAATGGCCTCGGTTTCCAAACGTCACTCCGCTTACAGGGACAATAAATGACTTTGCATTTTGACGACAACCGCTGGGGGGCCGCCCTCGAGCCCGAGGAGATCTCTCGATTAGAGGAGCGCTTCATCAAGGTTACGGCCGGTCGCGAGGCGCTCAGGCCTCTAGCCGAGGGAAACGAGCCCTCGAACGCCGTGAATGAGCTTTTCGCTAGAAGCGTGCCTCACGAGGGCGCGCCGGAAACGCGCGCGGACGACCCCGACCTAGGCGCAGGGGCTATCGAGGACGACTCCGCCCTGGGCGCAGGGACGATCGAGGAGGCTCGCAAGAGCCTTGCCCGAGGCGAGCTGAGCTCTCTCGAGCTCGTTTCATCGCATTTGGAGCGGGCCACGTCCTTCGAATCCCTCCACGCCTTCATCACATTGTCGGAGGAGCGGGCGCTCGAGCACGCTCGACGCGCGGATGAGGCCCAGGCGGCGGGGAAGACTCTGGGACCCCTCCACGGGATTCCGATTAGCGCGAAGGACATCGTGCACTCGAAAGGCGTGCGGACGACCTCGGGCTCCAAGATTCATGAGAACTTCGTCCCGGAGCGAGACGCGCCGTGCTTGACCGCGCTCACGGATGCCGGGGCGGTCCTGGTGGGAAAGACCAACCTCCATGAGTTCGCTTTCGGAGTGACGAGCATCAACCCTCACTACGGAGCGGTCGAGAACCCCTGGTCGTCCGATGGAGCTCGTATCAGCGGCGGCTCGAGCGGAGGCTCCGCGGCTGCACTTGCGGCGGGCATCGGACTCGGGTCGCTGGGGTCGGATACGGCCGGCTCGATCCGTATTCCGGCAGCGCTTTGCGGCGTCGTCGGCCTCAAGCCGACTTACGGGGCGGTGAGCCGTGACGGTGTGACCCCGCTCTCATGGAGCCTCGATCACGTGGGTCCGATGGGCAAAACCGTGAGCGACGTCTCGATCTTGTACGACGTGCTCACCGGGACCGAGACCCGGGCGAGTCTCCGCCGTGATCCCCGGGGTCTGACGCTCGGGGTTCACGAGCGCTATTTTTTCGACAATCTGGCACCCGAGGTCCAAAACGCAGTGGAGGTCGCGATCGAGGCCCTCGCGAATCTCGGCCTGACTCGTGTGTCGATGGACGTTCCCGAGATCGCGGTCCAATCCGCTTGCCGCAATGCGATTGCGTTCTCTGAAGCGGCCGCCTTCCATGCCGACAACGTTCGAGCCCGACCCTTCGACTATGGTGCCGATACCTTGGAGCTGCTGCGCACGGGCCTGTTAGTGTCGGCCGCCGACTACGTCACCGCGCGCCGTGCTCGAGTCGCTCTCGTACGGGCGTTTTATCGAGCGTTCGACGGCGTCGACGTGCTCGCGACGCCAGCGACCGTCGCCGCCTCTTGTCCGGTGGGCGCCGCTACGCTGGACAATGGGGAAGACGTTCGCGCGGGCTTGCTGCGAATGACGAGTCCCTTCAATACGGTGGGCTTCCCGGCGGTCTCGGTTCCGTGCGGTTTTACGACGGACGGGCGCCCGATAGGGCTTCAGTTAGTCGCCAAGCCGGGAGAGGAAGCCGTTTTGCTTCGAGTCGCGCATGCCTATGAGCGCTCGCAATCGTTTCGTCTGCGCCGGCCAGTGATATAGTCCGCCGTTCGGAGGGTTAGATGTTACTCGAAGGAAAGCGCGGCCTCATCGTGGGGATCGCGAACAAACGCTCGCTCGCGTGGGGTATTGCGAAATCGGTGGCCCGTGAGGGCGCTCAGTTGGCCGTGACTTACCAAGGAGAGCGTCTCGAGAGAAACGTTCGAAAGCTCGCGGATGAGCTGGAGCAGCCCCCGCTCATCTTGCCCTGCGACGTCACCTCCGACGAAGAGCTCGACCAAGTCGCCGAAGCGGTCCGGGAAGGCTTCGGTCATCTCGACTTCATGGTGCACGCTGTCGCTTTCGCCTTACGAGAGGAGCTCGATGGGCGTTTCGTCGACACCTCGCGCGAGGGATATCGCATCGCTCAGGACATTTCGTCCTACTCACTCACCGCCCTGAGCCGGCGGATCGCCCCCTTGATGCCAGCCGCCGACGCGGGGGGCGGAAGCATCGTCAGCTTGACCTATCTCGGCGGCGAGAGAGTCGTACCCAGCTACAACGTCATGGGAGTGGCGAAGGCCGCGCTCGAGATGTCGGTGCGCTACTTGGCCGCTGACCTCGGTCCTCAAGGTATACGGGTCAACGCGATCTCCGCAGGGCCGGTGAAGACCCTGGCCTCGTCGGGCGTTCACGGGATTTCGCGCATGCTGGAACATCATCGAGCTCATGCGCCTCTGAGAAAAAACACCGAGCAAGATGAAGTTGGGGACGCCGCGGCGTTTCTCGTTTCTCCGCTCGCTCGGGGCATCACAGGGGAGGTCGTTTACGTCGATGGCGGCTACCATTTGCTCGGAACCACGCTAGAGGCTCGCTAAGGGTCGCGCGCAAAGGACGGCAGTGGCGAGTCCAGGGCTTCAGCTTCACGTTTCAGAGGCGATCTTCGAGGCGTTTTCCGGGCTCCACCTGGGCGTCCTCGTTCTGCGCGACGTCGTGAACTCAACGGAGGACACATTCGTTCGGGATCTCGAGCGTGCCCAGGATCGGGCGAAAGAAGCGATCGGCGCGACTCCCGTAACGGAGCACCCGCGCATTCACTGTTGGCGCGACGCGTACCGGCAATTTGGAGCGAAACCGAAGAAATACCCTTCTTCCATCGAGAACCTCGTACGGCGAAGCCTCAAAGGTGAGCGATTGCGCTCCATCAACCCTCTCGTCGATATCTACAACATCGTGTCGCTCGAACATTTGATCCCGGTGGGCGGCGAGGACCTGGACGCGGTCGTTGGAGATATCAGGCTGCGTCGGGCGGGCGTTGACGAGCCTGCGGTGGCGCTGTTGGGTGAAGACCTACCCCGTCCACCCAAAGAGGGCGAGGTGATCTATGCCGACGACGTCGGCGCGATCTGCCGTCGATGGAATTGGAAGGAGGCAGCGAGAACGAAGCTCACACCGGAGACCCAAAATGCCGTTTTGGTGCTCGAAGCGCTTCCGCCGGTGGGCCGATCGGATCTCGAGGCCGCGATGGAGGATCTAGCTCAGAGGCTGACTCGAGTCGTCGGCGGAGACGTCCACCAAAGCCTGGTGCAGGCCGAAGCCTCGTCGGTTCAACTGTTGAGTCGTGGCTGAGCCCGAAAGCTCAGGCGCTCGCGGATGGGCTCAGCGCCCCCGGCCCATTTCGCCGACCCTCCTGAAGTAGTCGGCAAAAGCCAGCATCCCGCCCTCGGCTTGACGCCAGTCGAAGTTCTCGTTTGGCGCGTGGTAGCCATGCTCCGGGAGGGACAACCCGAGAAAGAAGACCGGCGCGTCGAGGACGTTCTCCATCGACACCACCGCTCCGATCGAGCCGCCTTCCCGGACGAAGACGGGGTCTTTCTCGAAGGCGAAGCGCATCGCGGCACGGATGGCATCGGGATGAGGGCCATCGATGCGTCCGCGATAGGCCGGCAGCCCGTGCTCGATCTCCACCTCTGCGTCCGGGTTTTGTTCCTTCACGAAAGACTCGACCAATCGAGCGATCTTGTCGGTGTCCATGTTGGGTACGAGCCGGCACGAGACGATGGCCGTCGCGCGCGGGGGGACGATCGTCTTGACGCCAGGCCCCTGATAGCCGCCGGAGATCCCGTGTACCTCGAAGGTCGGGGCACACCAAATGCGCTTCATGATCTCCACCGGATCCTCGACTCTCAGGGATTTGAACTCGTGGTCTCGCATGAAAGCCTCGGTCGTGAACCCCGATTTCTGTAGATCCGCGAGCTCGGCCTCGGTGGGCTCGACGACATCGTCGTAGAAGCCCGGGATCTTGACTTCACCGGTCCGGGCGTCGAAACATGCCGCGATGAGCTGGCAGAGCTCGGCCACCGGATTGCGCGCCGCCCCGCCAGCCGTGCCGGAGTGCTGATCCGTGGCACCGGTCTCGAGGCTGATTCGAAAGCCCTGAAGCCCTCTCAGCCCAGCCGGGCAAGCGGGTTGCTCCCGAGATACCCAGACCGTGTCGGAGACGACGATGGAGTCGGTTTTCATTCGCTCGGTGTGCTTCTTGATGGTGGACTCGAAATGCGGGCTTCCTATCTCCTCTTCCGCTTCCCACAAGAAATGAATGTTGACGGGCGCATCGTGCGCGATGGCGTATTTCGCGCCCCACAAGGCCGCGAGGGCCGGGCCTTTGTCGTCCGTCGTGCCGCGCCCCCAGTAGCGATCTCGATCCTTCGTGAACTTGAAAGGGTCGCTCCTCCAGCCCTCCGCGAGCTCCGCGGGCTGAACGTCGAGGTGGTTGTAGACCGTGATCGTCGGAGCGTCCGGATCGTGGTCGAACCTCGCATGCAAGAGTGGGTGGCCACCGGTCTCGAGGACGCGGGTCTCGGCGCCGAGCTGTGTCATCAACGCGGCGGCCTGCGACACCACCGAAGACACGTCCGTGTGATGTTTAGGATCCGCTGAAACGCTCGGGATCTCGACCAGCTCGCGTAGTGTTTTTTCGTAGCTGCCGCGCTGGGATTCGCTGTAATCGAGCAGGGACTTGCGGGTAAAACCTTTGTGGATGGGACTGGCCATCGATGGGATCTGTTCCTCTCGTAAGCCAAGCATACTGACACCGCGACGTCTTCGTCAACGCCCCAGGCGGTGTCGGGAAACACCCATAGCCCGTGGGGAAAGCGCCACGGGCGAACTTGGAATTTGCGGGGATCGGGCGGTAGTCGATGCCATGCATTTCCGTAAACTGTTGATTAGTCGTTAGTTCTGTTCTTGGCTGCGGGTGGATGAGAGTGGAATGTTTCTTGCGTATAGCTTTGTCGGAGGCAATCCATGAGCTCGACCGAGAACGACCCGCTCATCGGCAAACGATTGAGGGAGTACATCATCCTCGAGCTCGTGGGACGCGGTGGAATGGCCAAGGTCTACACGGCGCGCCACGGGCTGCTCGACGAGATTCGAGCGATCAAGTTCCTCCGGCCCGAGCTTCGCGAGCGCGAAGACTGTATCGCTCGGTTCCGAAGAGAAGCCCAGGTAATGGTGCGGCTTCGACACGAGAACTTGGTGATGCTGCACGAGTTCGGAACCGTCGGCAACGAGCTGTTCTTTCTCGTGATGGAGTATTTGGAGGGGGAGAGCCTCCGCAAACGGTTGCGGCGAAACAGCTGGCTCCCGCCGGGCGACGCCGTCGCTATCGTTCAGCAGGTAGCGAAAGGGCTCGCCGAAGCGCACAAGCACGGCATCGTGCATCGCGACATCTCACCGGACAACATATTGATGGTTCCTGGACCGCATCGCGACATCGCCAAGGTCATCGACTTCGGCATCGCGAAGAGCCTCGCGCCCGGGGCGGGAAAGATCACCCAAACGATGAAGCTCGTGGGGAAAGCCGAGTACGTGGCACCCGAGCAAATCTCGGGCCCCACGAACGAAGACGGCTCGGATGCTCTGGATGCCCGTGCGGATATCTACTCTCTCGGCGTGACGTTCTATGAGCTCCTGACGGGTGCGAAGCCGTTCGAGGCCAAGAACTCGAAGGCGTATCTCATCAAACATCTCACCGAAGAGCCGCGGCCGCTTTCCGAGACCAACCCTTTGATCCGAGTGGAGCCCGCCCTCGAGACGATCGTCCTGCGGATGCTCGCGAAGGAGCGAGACCAGAGGCCTTCGTCGATGGAAGTTCTCCAACAAGAGCTCGCGGAGCTTGCTTTCGAGCCCTTGGTCGCGCCCTCCCTCTGAAGAGGCGCTCCTCCGTCGGCCCCGATCGCAAGCGTCGAGCCGGGATCCGTTTTTGATACCATCGAAAGCGCGATGAGGACGAGTTTCGCTCGGACGCTTCTATCTCTCGATTCCGATCGGTTTCGAGGAAGCCTCGCGGCCATTTTCACGGGCGGTATCCTCGCCGTCGTTTGGACGTCTTGGTTCGTGCTGGCGCGGGTGGCCATGTATGAAGTCTCGGGGAATGCTCGGCTCGAAGTCGGTCGTGAGCCGCACGCGGTGATGAGCCTCGTTTCCGGTCGGGTGGTAAGCAATCAGATGGTGCTGGACCAAGTGGTCGCGGAAGGTGACGTCCTCATCGAGCTGGACTCGGATCAAATCCGCTTTCGACTGGAAGAGACCCGGGCGCGGGCGGCGGGGTTGCGAGCGCAGGCCGGAACGCTGCGCCAAGAAATCGCCTCGCAGGGCCAAGCGGTGCGCGATGCCGAGCGGGCGGTGCAATCCGCTCTCGAAGAAGCCTTTGCGGTTCGCGAGCAAGCGGATGCCGCGGCACGGTTCGCTACGCAGGATGCCGCGCGCAAGGAGAGTCTTCACGATCAAGGATTGATATCGCGCGCGGAGCGTGACGCAGCGCTCATGGAGGAGGAGCAGCGTCGAAGCGCCGCGCAAGCTGCCGGGCGTGCGGTCGAGCGCCTCGACGGCGATCGCCGTTTCGAGATTAGCAGACAGACCGCCGCTTTGGCAGGACTCGAAGGGCGGTTGTTCGAGCTCGAAGCTTCCGAGCTCGAGCTCGGTGCCGTTGCGGCTCGCATCGAGCGCGAGCTGTCACTGCACACGTTGAGGGCGCCGGTGGCGGGCCGCATCGGGGACGTGACGGGGGTGCGCGTCGGCGAAGTCATCGAGATCCGTGAGCATCTAGGCACCGTCATTCCGGCCGGCGACGTTCGGATCGTCGCGGAGTTCGCCCCTCATCGCGCCCTCGGCCGCATCCAGCCTGGCCAAAGAGCGCAGCTACGATTGGAAGGGTTTTCTTGGGTCCAATACGGAACCGTCCCGGCTACAGTGGAGCGGGTGGGGAAGGAGCCGCGCAACGACACCGTACGGGTCGAGTTGTCGCTGTCAGAGCCGAAAGCATTTCCCGTGCCCCTCAGTCATGGTCTACCCGGGACTTTGGAGGTGGAAGTCGAACGCCTGTCTCCCGCGGCGCTCGTGCTTCGCGCGGCCGGGCGCACCGTGTCGCGGCCGGTTTCTTTCGAGTCGCGGTGAGAATGTTGTAGTTTGGGGATATGGATGGAGGACAGTTGGCGCGCGACGACTTGATCTACGACTGGAACGACCGCGAGCCCGAAGCGGGATCGAAGCTCCGAGCGATCGAGTTCGATGACGAGACCCTCAGGGATGGATTGCAGAGCCCGTCCGTACTGTCGCCGCCCATCGAAAAGAAGGTCGAGATCCTTCATTTGATCGCGGCCATCGGAGTCCAGTCCGTCAATATCGGATTACCCGGCGCCGGCCCACACGTTCAGAAGCAAGTCCTTCGTCTCGCGCGCGAGATCGTGGACCAAAAGTTACCGCTGACGCCGAACTGCGCGGCCCGGACTCTCGAAGCGGATATCGCACCCATCGTCGATATCTCGCAAGCAGCGGGCATCGCCATCGAGGCCGCCACCTTCATTGGGTCGAGCCCGATCCGCCAGTACGCCGAGGATTGGGAGCTCGACACCCTCGTGAAACATACCGAGAAGGCCGTGACGTTCACCGTCCGAAACGGTCTCCCGAACATGTTCGTCACTGAAGATACGACCCGCGCCCGCCCGGAAACGATCCGCAAGCTCTACACGACGGCCATCGAGTGTGGCTCTCGCCGAGTCGTGATCACCGACACCGTGGGGCATGCGACACCCAAAGGTGTTGCTGCGCTCGTGGGCTTCATGAAAGAGGTCGTCGCGGATACGGGTGAAGACGTCAAGATCGACTGGCACGGCCACCGAGACCGAGGGTTGTCGATCCCCAACAGCCTCGAGGCGATTGTGGCCGGGGTGGACCGGGTCCATGCCTGCGCGCTCGGTATCGGCGAGCGATGCGGCAATACTCCGATGGACATTTTGTTGGTGAATCTCAAGCTCCTCGGTTGGATCGACAACGATCTCAGCCGACTGTCCGAATATTGTCGCGTCGTCTCCGATGCGACCGGAGTTTCGATCCCGTCCAACTATCCGGTGGTTGGTCGAGACGCGTTTCGCACCGGCACCGGCGTGCATGCGGCGGCGGTCATCAAGGCGCTGAACAAGAAGGACGATTGGCTCGCGGATAGAGTTTATTCAGGGGTCCCGGCGGGCGAGTTCGGCCTTTCCCAAACCATCGAGGTCGGACCCATGAGCGGCTTGTCCAACGTTCAGTATTGGCTGAGCTCTCGGGGAATACCGACCGATGAAGCGTTGGTCAAGCAAGTGTTCCAAGCGGCGAAGTCCTCCAACCACGTGCTCGAAGACGGTGAGATCGAGCGCATCGTCCGCGATTTTCAAGAAAACGCTTGACACCCGTGGCCATTCACGAGACGGCCATCGTCAGCTCCGAAGCCCAGATCCACCCGACGGTCACGATCGGACCTTTCGCGATCGTGGAGGACGATGTCGAAGTGTCTGAAGGTACCCGGGTTGCCGCTCACGCCGTTCTCAAGAACGGGCTTCGGGTCGGTGCGCGAGTGGCGATCCATGAAGGTGCGGTGCTCGGGGGGACCCCGCAGGACTTGAAGTTCTCAGGTGCTGCCAGCCGTGCGATCGTTGGCGATGACTGCGTGATCCGAGAGTTCGCCACCATTCACCGGAGCGCGATGCCCGGTGGGGAGACTCGCGTGGGTCGAAGTTGTTTTCTCATGGCGTACGGACACGTGGCGCATGACTGCGTCATCGGTGACTCCGTCATCATTGCGAGCTACGTGGCGCTCGCCGGCCACGTGGAGGTAGGCGACGGTGCTTTCATTTCGGGGGGGGCTGCGATCCACCAACACTCCAAAGTGGGCGAGCTGTCGATGGTGGGCGGAGGCTCGAAAGTCAACCTCGACGTGCCTCCTTTCGTCATCGTCGACGGAGTTCCCGCGACGGCCGTCGGGCTGAACAAAGTCGGATTGCGCCGGCACGGGGTGTCCGACGAGGACATCCTCGCCCTCAAGCTCGCTTATCGAACGCTGTTCCGAGAAAAGCGAGCTCGACTCGACGCGCTCGAAATCATAGGCGCGATGAAAAACGCGCGCGCACTCAGGCTCGCGGAGTTCGTAACCCAGAGCAAGCGCGGTGTGTGTCGCGCTCGGGTGCGCTGAACCTGCCTTCGCACCAAAGGCTATGCTAGCGTCCCGGCCGGGTCCCGAGCACGAAGCGCGCGCCGGCAGTGAGTGACTCTAGCTCCTGCGCCGAGGCGTCTTCCGCTTGCTCCGTCAACACGGCTCGATAGGTCCGCCGCATTTCCTGGGCGATGTCGAAGCGGGGTGGTACGGCAACATAGGAGCCCGGAAGTGCGATGGGACCGGCGTCCCCTTCCGGCGGGCTCGAGACCCCAATCGCATGAAGGGTCTCTAGGAAGGCGAGCGTCGCGTTGTGTGGATCTCCTTGCCGTGCGTATGTGATGGCGAGCGATAGCGTGATGGCGGCGTCCTCCGGTGCGAGCAGCCGTGCCGCCTGCAGGGCCTCCGCCGAGCCGGCGAGATTGTCGTCCAAGGCCCGACACTCAGCGAGGGACAGGTGAACGAGAAGTGGCGCGGCATCTCGTTCTAGAGATTGGACCAGGAGATCCTCCGCGGCCTCGTAATCCCCTTCCGCGAGGGCGATTTGTCCCAGGACGGACAGGCGCTCTCCGTCGTGAACGCCATTCGTGCCGACGAGCACGTCGCGCGCTTTGGCCAGAGCTCTAGCGTCGTCGTTGTTGCGTCCGAGCGCGAGCCACGTACGCGCGAGCGCGAGCTGGGCGCGGGGCTGGTTTCGATCGGTGAGCAGGGCTTGAATGAGCTGTGCTCTCGCCGGCTCGAATTGTCCGCGGGCCAGATAGACCTCGCCGAGAAGAGTCGCACCCCGTGCGTCGTTCGGGTTGAGGCGCCGGAGCTCTCGAGCCGCCTCCTCCGCGTCATCGAGCTCGAGCTGTCCGAGATGAGCGGCGGCCAACGAAGCGAAATAGTCTCCTCCCGCTTCCACCCGAGTCGCCGAAGCACGCAGGGCGGTTTCCGCTTCTTCGAACCGACTCACTTGGAGCAGAAGCTCTCCGAGTAAAAGCTGAGCTTCACCGTGGCTCGGTTCTCGCTCGACGACTCTTTCCAGGTGCTCTATCGCGTCGGGGGATCGTCCCACTCGTGTGAGGCTCTCCGCCAAACGATAACGCCCGTCCGGGCTGTCGTGACTCGCGGTGAAGCTTCTCTCGTAGAATGCGACAGCGTCCGCATAGCTCGACCGGGTGTAATACGCGTCTCCGATCTCCTCGGCGAGTCCTACGAGCTCGGGTGCGAGCTCATAGGCACGCTTCAAGTCGTCGAGACCACCCTCTGCGTCGCCGGCGGCCAGCTTCGCACGGCCGCGTCCCAAGACCGCAGCCGGTTGCTCACCGTACTCGGAGATCAAGCTCGAGTAGGCTTCCACCGCCAATTCGTATTGTCCGGTGCCGACGAGGGTCTCGGCTTCGTTGAGCCGCTGTGGTGGCACCGTGGCGGATGCGGGCCCGGTGCGCAGCAGAAAAAAGATCCCGGCGCCCGCCGCGAGCGCGACCGCGATGGCCGCGATCAACGCGAAAGGAAAGCCTTTCCCCCGAGGTTTTGCCGCGACCTTTTTTTTCGCTTGCGTAGCGACACCCACAGACATCGATGGGTTGGTCGCGGCCGTATCGTTGACCTCTTGGTCTTGGTGGATGTCGACGGCCGAATCGTTGACCTCCCGGTCTTGGTGAACGTCGACCGAGACGTCCTCTTCGCTCGTTGGAGCCTCGTCGAGCTCGAGATTCTCCAGTGGAATGGCTCCCGAGAGCGTCCCTTCGCTCGCTCGAGTCGTGCCCACCTCTCCGGTCGGATCGGTGTCGTCGGCCCGGGCGTCCGCGGTCTGGGCGAGGTAGAGGAGCCCCTGCACCTCTTCGGGCATGCCGGCTTCGAGAACGTCGCGCTCACCCGACAAGACTTGACTCGCGTAGTATTTCCGCCGAGCGTCCGAGCGCGTCGTGCTCAAGAGCACCAGGAGTTGACGCCGATGGTTTTCGGGCTGTGCGGCGAGACACTTCTTCCAAAGGACGATCGCAGCTTCTTTTCGACCGGCTGCAAACGCCTCGAGGCCCTCTTTCAGTGGTCGGGATGCATCCAGATCGGCATCGTTTCCATCCGCCACGTGTCGAGAGAGGTCGAGTAAGGCAACCGCCTCGGCGTTTTGCGGGTCCTCGGCTAGGAGCTGCTCGAGCGCGAGCGCGGCAGCGTCGACCCGACGTTCGGCCAAGAGCCCGAGGCAGCGCTCGATCGCGACGACGTCACGCGGGCGAGGCGGTGTGTTTTCCGAAGTGTCGTCGAATCGGCCGTTCTCGAAGTCGGTCATGATGGAAGCGTGTTGTCGATCGAGCCTTGCGAATACCGCGTCGCTGTTGTCGACGATGGGACTCAGCGAGGATACGTCTCTAGTCTGTTCGAACAAGACTGTTCCGTCCTGCCCGAAGAGGCGAGTTTGGATGAAGGGCGAGGTTTCGCCTTCGAGGGTCGTTTCGATCGTGAAAGAGGACTGCTGCCGCTGCAGCGTGTCCCTCTTGGCGACATCCATGGCCTAGTGCCTGAGTTTGAAGGGTTTAACTGACACAATTATACAGCAACGAAAACCATTCTGGCGAGCAGCCGGAAGTCTTTGGTTTGTAGCTCGTTGTCGGGGTTGTTAATATGAAAGCATTCCACAGCTGGTGACCGGCGCACCCTGTCGATGGACGCGCGCCAGAGGAGCACTTGAGATGGGCGCAAATCCAGAACCCACCGACGCCATTGCGATCGACGAGCTCCGCGCGCTGGAAGCGTCTGTACTCAAAGCGCTTTGCTTGACCATCAACACCGCGGGCTCGGAGTTCAAATACACGATCCTCGAGAGCGTGGATGGTGCCGACTTCTACTTTCCGTTGAACGCGGCGTTGTTTCGTGTCCTGGCCGATCTCCACGGCCGTGGGGAGTATGTCATCGCCTCCAATCTGGACGAAGAGCTCAGAAAAGCGCATGACGCCATACCGGAGAACTTCGTCATTGATGAGCTGTTCGGGGGGACGCTCCCAGGAGCGTCGGACATCAGCGCATGGATCGCGCGGATGAAACAGCGCGCCACGGGCTCCGTAGTGCCCGCGAAGATCGCTCCCAAGCCCGCGAGCGCGCCGGTCGACCTGTCTCAAACTCAGTCGGCGCACATGAAAGAAGTGGTTCCAGCGAAGACCAAGGCCGACCCGCCGAAAGCGACGCCGGATGACGTCCGGCAGGCAGCGCAGACGATGCCATCCACGGATTTCTCTTTCGAGGAGATTCCGGTCGATATGAGCGAGGTCGAGAACCCTCCCTCGCTGAGCGACGTGAGACTCTCCGACTCTATCGAAGGATCGGATCGCTCCAAACCGGCCTCGGCCGGCGATGGGGATCTCGTGGCTGAGGCGGACGATTGGTCCGACTACATCGACCGAGTGGCATTCGTGCAGGGGAAAGTCTTCGAGACCGGATTTCCGCGTCTCGATGAGGGGTTGTGCGCGCTCACTCCCGGTCTGATGCTCCTCGTGGATCATGATCGAGATCGCATGTACAGCTTCTTGAAACAGGTGTTGGACCAGGTGGCGAGTGGAAACGACAAGCCGGGACTTTATTTCGCGAGCGAGCTCGAAAAGAGCGAGCTTCGACTCAAGACCCTCGCTCGCCTCGGAGGCGTGTCCGCGAGCGCGATCGCGAAGGGTCAATTGAAAAAAGAATCCGCCGAGTGGGCACGGGTCGAGAAACAAGGTCGGCTCGCGGCATCCTGGCTCTCGCGAGTCTACGTTCAGGAGGCACCGAACGGGTTCGAGCTCGAGCGCGCGAAAAAGCTAGTCCGGGATATTCTCGCGCGTGGCGACGCAACCTGCATGGTGATTGTCGACTCGATCGAAAAGGCGGCCTCGGATCGAGGGACGGCGCGGGTTGTCTCAGAATTGAAGGCGCTCGCGAGCGAGCTCCAGATCCTCGTGCTCGGCGCTACGACCGATACCAAGCTTCTCGCGTCTCGGGAGGCGGATCTTGCGGCGGTGTTTCGCGATGGAGCCGATGGCGAAGTAGAGATCGAAGTCCTTCAAGTGGGACGGGAAGATTCCACGACGGTCGCCTTCGTCTACGACGCGGACACCTGTCGATTCTCCGAGAAGTAGTTCTTGTCCTCGTCGGTTTACGTTCTAGTCGGCGTTTGCGGACCCACTACCGGTTCAGCGGACGCCCCGTGATCTTCTCGACCCCTATGAGGATTTTCTCTCTTAGGATCAGCCGCGCCCGACGTTCCTCCGCGGTGATGAAGCTATAGCCTTCTTTCGTGATCCGCCGCAGGAAGCCCACTTCGTTGCGATCGAGATCCAAAACGATCAGCCCGCCACTTGCCGTGGGGACGTTGAAGTTGATGTCGAGGAGCTTGTCGCGTAGCGACAAGCGGGCACGACGCTCCTTGGGAGCGGTCTGATCCAAGTCTCTCCCGGTAATCTTTCGCAAGAAGTCGATCTCGGCGTAGGAGAAGACGATCTCAGTGGTGACGACCGCTACCGGCGTAGTCCTCTTGGGCGCCTTCTTCGTGGTTTTCTTGCGCGCCGTCTTTTTGCTCGCCGCCTTCCGGGCGGTTTTCTTCTTGCCCGCCGTCTTCCGGGCGGTTTTCTTCTTCGCCGGAGCGGACTTCTTTCGCGCGGTCGCGAGTTTCTTTTTTGCCTTGGACTTGGACTTCTTCGCAGTCTTGGCGGGTTTGGCTGACACCGTCTTTTGGCCTTCCTCTACGGGCGTGACGTGAATGAATCAGTAGAACAAACGCTCGAACGGGGTCTCACTGGCCGATCTCTCGAATCGAAAAGCGAGACCGCCACCCATGGCGGGCTAGCTGCTTGCCCGGGTCTCCGGAGCTCCGTCGCCGATCTCGAACTCGCCATCGAGCTGCCCACCTTCTTCGACGCTCAGCTTCTTCGCCCGAAACTTGCCGCTGGCACGAGCCGGCCCGAGCAAATGAAGCGCTTCGGCTTGGACGTCTCCATCGAATCGTCCGCCGATCTCGACGGTGAGCGCTTGTACGTTGGCGCTCACCTCGGAGCCTTCTACGATGGTCACGCGGCCGCTCGCTTTGACATCGCCCCGAAAACGACCCTGAAGCGTCACGTTAGACCCCTCGAGCTTTCCGTTGAAGCTCGCATGCGCAGCGAGAACCGTATCCTGCTCGTTTGCCACGTGGACTAGCTCCTCGATTGTCGTTAGGTCAGCAGTCGAAACCCCGCCCCCGTAATCGAAGAGGTTTCGTTTGCCGAGCTCTTAGTGGTCTGAGATAAGCCGTTACCAGAGATTGGACGACCTTTTAATGAATAGTACAGCACGCCGGCCCGAAGTACCAGAGCCTGTTTTTTGGCTATTTGGTGCTTTCCGGTAGCATCCCGGTGCGGACGAGCTCTTCCACATCGTCTTTGAGCCTCTCGCCGACGATGCCGAAGTAGCGTTTGACGATCGCGCCTTCTCGATCGATGAGATATTTCGTCGGGTAGCCCAAAAATGGTCCGAACGCGTCTCGATCGTCGTCTGTGCCGAGTACTTGCGGATAGCTGAGCTCTCGCTCCTTCAGGAAGTCCCTTATCTCTTCAGTCTCCCCGGACTCGAGGACGATGCCGACGAGCATGAAATCGTCGGACGAGTACTCTTCGGACAGCTCCTGTAAGTGAGGGAGCTCGGCGATACAGGGAACGCACCACGTGGCCCAAAGGTCGACGAGAACGACTTTACCGCGTTGCTCCGCGAGTGCGACACTGCCGGAGCCGTCCACCGTAGGGAGTACCAAGCTCGGCGCGGGTCGACGGATATCTCCTGACGGTTTCTCCGGAGTCGATTCACCGGAAAGCTCCGACCCAACCGCTCCGACGTCCTCCGCGTTTCGCTCGGGAGGGGAGCCGCAGGCGCAGACCAGCACCGACACGAGTGCCAAAGCACCTAGACGAGCCACGATGCGGCGGGTGCTTACGTTCCCTGGAGGGTACGTAGGAAATGGACCACTTGCCAACGCTCCGTCTCGCTGAGCTTGCGCTGCATGGCCGGCATCGGGCGCTTGCCCGTCGTGATCTTGTAGAAGATCTCGCCGTCCGTCAGGCGGGCTTTCGCCTCCGCGGTGGAGATGTCGGGTGGTGCGGGTTTGATGAACTGCGTGGCGGCGCCGTCGCCTTTGGCCGCGTCACCGTGACACATCTTGCAATGAGTGTCATAAAGTTTCTGACCGGCAGCGACCGCGTCCGCGTTGTTCTCGACGGGGTTCTTCACCGCCTTCGCATCCGCCGGGACTTCCCAGACCGAGCCCTCGTCCTGGCCCGCGATAGCGATAGCGCTGCTCACCGTGATCGCGCCAATCATCAAGAACTTCCACATATCTTTAGCCTCCTGAAGAACATCCAAGCGTCCCCGACACGTAGTTTAGCACGGCACCTCGCGGATTTCGTGCACGAGTCACCCCCGCGAGATGTCTTGCGGCGCTCTCTTATCCCGGCGGTGCTTCCTTCACTTCCCATATCGAAATGAGTGGGAAGAGCTTGGCGAAGACGACGTAAAAGAGCACGAAGGCAGAGAACTCAGCGACCGTCATTGCGATCTCGACAGAGGAGGGACGGTAGACGCCGAGTTGCCACATTTGCTCGGATCGAGGGTGTGCGGCAGAGCTCGTCACGATGATGAATCGTTCGAGCCACATCCCCACGAGTACCGCGACCGATGCGACGACGGCGCCGCTTACGTTTCGAGTGCGTCGAGGACCGAGGATCGCGAGCGGCACGACGAAACAGGTGATGACCATCGTCCAGAAATACGGCGCGTAGTCGCCGGTTAGCCGGCTCGTCAGGACCGCCATTTCTGCATGCTCGTGTCCGTACCACGCGGTCAAATGCTCCGCCAGGGTGAAATAGGCCCACATACACGACATGGTGAGGAGCAGCAGACTCAGATTGTTGAACTGGAGCTCGCCGAAATATTCTTCCAGATGAAAGACTTTTCTGAGGACTGCCATCGCGATCAATAAAGCGGCGATCCCGCTAAAGATGGCCCCGACGACGAAGTACGGCCCGAAGATCGCCGTATGCCACATCGGAACGAGAGTCATCGACAACGTCCATGAGACGACGGTATGGACCGAGACCGCCACTGGGATGATGGCGACGGCCATGAATCCGATCGCTTTTTCCAGGCGTGCGTGCTGCTTTTCGGTTCCGCTCCAGCCGAGCGCGAGCATGCGATAGATCGTCGCGAGCTTGCCCCCGCGATCTCGGAGCAGAGCGAGGTCCGGGATGAGCGGCAGATACAGATAGATGATGCTCCCGGTGATGTAGAGCGAAATCGCGCCGACATCCCAAATGAGCGGCGACAGAAACTGTGGCTCCAGCATCGGTAGGTACATCAGCTCGGGCCTGCCGAGATGCCACAAGATATTGCTGGAGCCCATCAAGAGCGCGACGACGGTGATGACTTCGGCGACGCGGGTGATCGGGCGTCGCCACTCCGCTCCTGTCAAACGGAGAATAGCGGAGATCAATGTCCCTGCATGGCTGATCCCGATGAAGAAGATGTAGTTCGTGATGTACAGCCCCCAGTAGACGGGCTGATTCATCGAGGCCTCCCCCAACCCGTATTCGAGCTGTCGGAGCCAAAAAAAACCTCCCACGCCGATGAGGCTCACCAGGACGGTGACGACTACGTAGAAATAGGGGCCGGTCTCGACGACGTGCTTGAGCAGCGCGTCTTCGATCCGCCGATCACTCTCGGACGCTTCCACGCCACT
>JAJCXL010000234.1 GCA_029263435.1 Acidobacteriota bacterium
TCGTTTCTCATGTCAGGATCCCGTTTTAGCGAATCGCCGTATGGTCTGGCTTCGTGCCTATAATGCCACGCCATTCCGCTCCCTAGTCATAACAAGGAGATCAGATGAAGTCCCGAATTGTCGAAGCCACCCTCGTGATCCTCGGCCTGACGTGTGGTAGCGCGGTCGTCCACGGCCAGCTACCGCCACCGACCGAGGAAGCCGCGGGCGCGTTCCCGGCGCAGAAACACTACTCGCCGTACGCGGGACGGAACTTCCCGACGCGCGTGTTCTTTGGCGACACCCATGTGCACACGGGTATGTCCATGGATGCGGGGGCGTTCGGCGCCAGGCTCGACCCCTACGACGCGTATCGGTTCGCGCGCGGAGAGGAGATCACGTCCTCGACGGGCCAGCGGGTGAAGCTCGCCCGTCCGCACGACTTCCAGGTCGTGGCCGACCACTCGGACAACATGGGGTTTTTCCCGCGTTTGTTGTCGGGTGAGCCGTCGATGCTGGCGGATCCGACCGGTCGACGGTGGTACGACATGGTCCAGGAGGGTGGGCAAACGGCCGTCGCGGCCGCCGTCGAGATCATTCAGAGCCTCACGAACAACAATATGCCCGCGGCACTTGCATCGCTCCCCGGATCCGAGGCCTATCGATCCGCGTGGGAGCAGACGATCGACGCCGCCGAGACGTATAACGACCCCGGTAAGTTCACCGCGTTCATCGGCTATGAGTGGACCTCCACACAGCGCGGGTTCAATCTCCACCGGAACGTCATATACCGCAACGGCGCCGCCCAGGCCAGGATGATGGAGCCCTACACGACCTCGCCGCCGCTCGGTAGCCCCGACCCGGTCGACCTGTGGGAATGGATGCGGACGTATGAGGAGCGGACCGGCGGCAGGCTGCTCGCTATCGCCCACAACGGAAATCTGAGTAACGGCAACATGTTTCCGATGATCGAAACCTTTCACGGCCGACAGGTAGATCGCGCTTACGCTGAATCCCGCATCCGCTGGGAGCCGCTCTACGAGGCTACGCAGATCAAGGGCGATGGGGAGACACATCCGCTACTCTCTCCGAACGACGAGTTCGCCGACTACGAGACTTGGGCCGTCGGAAACCTCGACCTGACCGAGCTCAAGACCGACGACATGATCGCGGGCGAGTACGCCCGCCGGGCTCTCCAGATGGGACTGCAGCTCGAGCAGCGGCTCGGGGTGAACCCTTACAAGTTCGGGCTCGTCGGCGCGACGGACACGCACACCGCGCTGTCCACCGCTGAAGAGAACAACTTCTTCGGCAAGCATTCTGGGACGGAGCCCAACGCCCAGCGTGTCCATCACCCGATGGCCAAGGTCGGCGAGAGCGAGTACCCGGGTTGGTCGATGGTCGCCTCCGGTTATCAGGGCGTCTGGGCCACCGAGAACACTCGCGAAGCCTTGTTCGACGCCATGATGCGCAAGGAGACCTACGCGACCACCGGCACCCGCATCCTGGTCCGATTCTTCGGTGGATGGGACTTCGAGGAAAGCGACGCTCGCGGTCGGCTGCCTGCGGATGCCGGCTACAGGAAGGGGGTCCCGATGGGTGCCGATCTGCCTGCGAATCCCGGCTCGGGCGCGCCGAGCTTTCTGGTCGCCGCACTCAAAGATCCGCTATCGGGTAACCTCGACCGGGTCCAGATCGTAAAGGGTTGGGTTGACACGGCGGGCGAGCGGCACGAACGGGTCTTCGACGTTGCATGGTCCGACGATCGCAGCGTGGGCGCCGACGGCAAGCTCCCCCCGGTCGGAAACACGGTGGATGTCGCTTCGGCGACCTGGACCAACACCATCGGAGACCCCGAGCTGATCACGGTGTGGACCGACCCGGACTTCGACTCCGACCTATCGGCTGTGTACTACGCGCGCGTGCTCGAGATCCCGACACCGAGATGGACCGCGTACGAGGCGGTGCGCTTCGGCATCGATCTGCCGGAAAACGTCCCGACGACCACGCAAGAACGGGCCTACACATCGCCCATCTGGTACACGCCATGAGGCCCGCTCTGCCCATCGTCGTCACGCCTTGCCAGCTCACGAAATGACCTCGACCTTTACGCAAAGAACTTATGGGACGGGACACTAGCATGAGCGAATCACGAACCGATCTGCCCCTGGAACGTCTCTGGCAAGCGACGATCGGACGTGATGTCCGGAGTTTCGTTCTTCGGACTCCTCTTGGGCCACGATGTCTTCGAGCCGAAGGTGCTTGGGCTCGACCGCGTGCGACTCCTGGGGGCCAACGTGAGGTGGATGAGGAGCGGCGCACCTCTCTCCATCGTGAACAATCAGGCGGAGAGTGGAGTGCCATTCTCTCGGCCATGCCGGGGCTACGCCTTTACCAACGTTTTTCTCACCGTCTCCGGAAGCGCTATCTTGTTGCGCTGGTTGAGATGGGAGCATGACCACGAAACGTTCGCTATCCGCCAGCTTCCGTAAGCTGTCAGGGGAGCCACTCGTTCATTTTATGCTCATCGGTGGTGGGCTTTTCGCGTTGTTCGCCGCGCGGGGTGGGCCCGTCAGCGATGCCGAGCCCGTCGTCGTCTCCGAGGCGCAGATCTCACGCTTCGCCGAAGCCTTCGGCCGAACATGGCAGAGGCCCCCAACCGAACAGGAGCTCCAAGCGTTGGTCGGCGACCATATCAGGGAAGAGATCCTTTACCGTGAGGCGCTCGCGATGGGGCTCGACCGTGACGACGCTGTCATTCGACGTCGCATGCGTCAGAAGATGGAGTTCCTGACCGAAGATCTGGCTAGCCGACAGCCGACAGAGGAAGACCTCGAGAAGTTCTTAACCGCGAACATGGCGCGATTCGTCGTCGAAGGGCAGACGAGCTTCGACCAGATTTACTTCAGCACCGATCGGCGCGGAGCCTCTGCCGAAGAGAACGCCCGAACGCTCCTCGCGAGGATGAGAGCCGATCCTCCGGAGCCGAACGAGATCGCCGCACTCGGGGATCCGTTGTCTCTTGCGAACACCTATGAGATGGCGACGCCGAACGATATCGATCGGACGTTTGGCGAAGGGTTTCACGCGTCGATGGCCGGGGTTCCACAAGGCGAGTGGTCGGGGCCGGTTCGATCGGGATACGGCCTCCATCTAGTGCGCGTGAGAGCTCGCACACAACGACGGGAGCCTGGCTTGGACGAGGTGCGCAATGAAGTCGCTCGTGAGTGGAGCGTGCGCGAGCGGGCTCGGGTCGCCGACGAGCTCTTTCAAGAGCTGAGCAAGAAGTACGACGTGGTGGTCGAGCTCCCCGGCGCCGCGACTCCTTGAAATCGTGGAGTCACTTGGGAGTCATCGCACTCACTGGTACCCAATCTTTTCGAGCCGTGGGTCGTGCGCCGTGATCCGCTCGAACGCAGCCGCACTTTCACCACGGGCTGTTTGCCCTTGCGCCAGCGGTGGCGAGGCGGAGTGGCTATCTCACCCGCTCTTCCTGGAGGACTTCGATAGTGCGGATCTTCCAAAGCTCCTCCACCGGCACCACCACAACGCGCGCCTCGTAGCGGTTTTGCCGGAAATGGCGGTGCCCGAAATGAGTTACCGTGCCGCCGACCTGCCACCAGGCGAGCATTTCGAAACCACCACCGTCCTGAGGCTCGATCGCCGAGACCTTGCCGACTTCGACCGCTTCGACCCTTGCGCGGGCGCCGCCCCGCTCCTCCATCTCCAGCGCGCGCTGGTGCTCGAGATAGATATCGGTCAACGTGTCGCCGGTAACGCTCACCGCGAGCCGGTCATAGGCTGAAGACGGGTCGCGAAACTCGAACGCGCGATAAACGTTCGGAAGGAGGTTTGCGAGGATGCGCCGCGCCGCTTCGGGTGAGATCGAGCTCATGGTGGGCATCGCGATGAGCACGGTTCCGACGGGCGCGACGAGAAGAGCGAGCGCGAGTGTCACGCGCGCGAGCCCGGAGGCGATAGAAATGCGTTTGCCGCGTAGGGCGTTGACGGCGAGCCAGACCGAAAGCAGAACGAACGCGAGCGATAGCAGCGGTATGTGAAGCATCGCGTGCTCGACCTGAACGGCTTCGACGGTGGGCACGGGGTCTTCGACCAACTCGTTCGTCCACGTCATCGAGGGCGTTTCATCGTTGAGACGAGCGGAGCGTGTCGCTTCCGGATCCGTGATGGTCGAGGGGATGTGAGGAGCTTCCGGGAGGAAGGCCATCCAGGTGAGCGTCACGTCTCGGGGTGTCGTGGGCGTCAGATGAGACCGGGTGAAGCCGACGAACGCGGACGCTACGTCCTCGGGCACCGGGCTCTGGCGCGGAAGCACTCCTGTTTCGGTCACGGTCATGAAATCGACCCGGACCTCGCTCGCGTCGCGACGCTCGCCGTCGATGACGATGCGAGTACCGGTTTCGGCCAGCGCGCGGATCTGCTCCTTGAGCCCGTCTTGGGCTTCGACTTCGACGACCCCCTTCGGGTCGAGGCCGAGCGTCGGCGAGAGCTCCGCCAAGCGAATGAGGACTTCTTGCCGGACTTCGAACGCTTCGATAGAGAGAAAGCTCGTCACCGGCGCATCCGGTACCTGAGGGGCGAGTCGAGAAGATAGATTGCCGGCGGCCCCGGTAGACAGAGCGGGCAGTCGGGAGGCGCTGAGCGTCCGCGCGGCGTCATTGCTCGGGCCGGAGGACACGAGCCCAAGTCCGATGGCGACGGAGCCGGCGCCGACGGCGTAGGTCGCGACACGGTGGAAGGGGAGACGGCGGATGACGAAAAACGCCGCGGCCGAGACGAGCAGGAATACCACGTCCATTCCGAGCGCCATCATGGCCGTCTCTATCCCGCCGAGCTCCACTCGGGCGCCTATGGCAGCGAGTCCGAAACCGTGGACGATACCCATGACGAGGGTGACGTTCGAGACGCTACGTCTGGTTTCGGCCGGGCGGAGCCCCTCCTTCGCGAGCAGCAAGGCGGCGAGGACGACGCTCAGCTCGGCGAGCGACGGCTCGAGATCGATCCCCGAGAGTGCGCTCACGAGCACCGCGACGAGTTGGCCGGCGGTGAACCAGGCGACGAGCGGCACCGAGCCGAGCAGCGCCACCGCGAGCACGAAGACCAGATGCGCCCACTGACCGAGCGCGTGGGTCGCACCGGTTACGACCGCGCGTCGGGCAGCGCGAAGCGGTGCGTCCGGAGCAGCGCCCGCGGGCAGCCGCCACGCCTCCTCGCCAGGGGCGAGCATGTGGGCATAGCGCTCGCCGGACAAGAGCTCGACCCGGACTACGGTGGTGAGGGCCGAGTTGCCCAGCGGGTAATCGACCACGATGGAGGCGCCCGCCAAGCCGTTGCGGCACCGGTAGCTTTGCCGGTTCAGCCAAACCGTGTCGTCCATGTCGACCGTCCGCTCCCCGGAGGCTCTGCAGCTCTCGGGTAGGGCCGGTACCGGCATCGCCTGAGGCGGGAGCACTCGAGGCACTTGCCACTGAACGAGAAACGTGCGCGGTTCCTGCTCGCGGATCTGGACCTGCACCGGCCGCAGATCGTCGGCCATCGTCGTGAAGCAACACA
Organism: Acidobacteriota bacterium; assembly: GCA_029263435.1. Classification (GTDB taxonomy): domain Bacteria; phylum Acidobacteriota; class Vicinamibacteria; order Marinacidobacterales; family SMYC01; genus JAJCXL01. The sequence continues at coordinate 5,554 of JAJCXL010000234.1, forward strand.
GAGTCGCGAGAACGAAAGAGACGGAGCGCAGCCAGCGCTTCGATGCCAACACCGTTGGCATGTTAGCACCGCGCCCGCGGGAACCGGCCGGAGGGCCCGTGATTCGACGAACGTGTCCGTCCAAAGCTAGTAACGCGTAAAGGTGGCGCCAAAGGAGAAGAGATGAGATGGACAACGATCTGGTGGCTAGGTCTGGCGATGCTTGGGAATGTTGTTGTCGCGAGCGCGCAGCGTAGTGTCACCGTCACTCAGTCGACCAGGGTCAAGGACGGACAGCGCCGCTTCACGTACTCCGTGACTTTCAAAGGGGTGACCAAGCAACAGACACTCGAATGCTCGATCGATCTACACCCGGACGCGACCGTAGCTGTCGGTGACGGCGTCACGTCCACTCGGCGAGGTAGTCGGTACACGTTCAAGAAAAGAACGGACGGCGACTTCGAGTTCAAGATCAGTGCGCAGATCTCCGCGTCGACTCCGATTGGACCGGTCGATTGGTCCGCGAGTTTCGACGGAGAGAACACCGGCGGTAAAGTGCTCGGTCCGCTATCCGGCCCGTCGACGTTTCGGCTCGGCATCGCTATCGGTGCGGACTTCCGCCAGGATGACTTCGTGGATTTCGCCGAGCCTGCGACCGACGACACTGTCCTCCGGGTCGTGAACGATAGTCGTATGAGGACCGCGGTGAACTTCGGTGCTCTCTTCAAGATCGCTGAAATCAAGGGGCGCCCGCTGGATCTGATGGCCTCGTTCCAGTTCACCGAAGGCACCGTCAATGACGTCGACGGTTTCACTTTCGGACTGGCCTATAAAGTGGCCGGCCCGGTCAGTTTCGTGGGCGGCGTTTCGTTGGTCCGAGGACATGAGCTTAGCAACTCCTTTCGAAGAGCGGTGGCGCAACACATCGCCGGCAGTGGCGACGAGACGCTCATGGACCGATTTCCGTTGAACCCAGCGGGCGACGACCTCGCGGACGAAAAGCTCTGGGACGGGGTACCGCTGAAAACCCCGGCGGGGCAAGCGATCTTTTCCGGCAACCCGATCGCGGACAGCACCAACCTCTCCTATTTTGTCGGCTTCGTCTTTCCACTCGACATCTTGCAGTGGGTCGGAAACGCGAGCAAGTAGAGAACGAGCCTCGTCCGAGGGGATCGGGGCTCGCTCTTCCTTTCCAGACCGGGCTGCCTACGAGCGCGGCAAGACGCCCCCGAACGCGTAGCCGAGCGAAGTCAGAATCACTCCGGTGATGCTGTTCACGACGATGCCGAAGAGGCGCGCGCCCATAGCTTGCCCGAGTCCGATCTGCTCTTGCACGTTCAGCGCTTCGGGGTGGTTGAAGTAGGTCTCGAGTCCGGCGGCGTAGCTGATGAGCGTGGAGAGCGTGATCATGAGCTGCGCGGCGACGACGATCGTCACCCCGACGATAAGGATCTGCTTGAAGCTCAAATCGGTGTAGGCCTTGAGGAAGCCGCCGTAAGCGACGATGAGAAAATTCGTCGCCAGCACGATACTGAAGATGACGTTGCCTCTCGGAAAGTACGGCACGCCGCCGAATCCGAGCGCCCACCGTCCGAGCGTTACGATCGCGAGGATGACGATTGCGAACTTTGCATATCCGATCAGGTCGCCGAAACTCTTATTCGCCACGATGGCCTCCTACGTTGATTGCGTTTTTGTTATCCTGAGTACTTGCAAATAGCAAGCGATCGTGGATCATCTAGTTGTTTTTTGCAAGTAGTAATCATGCCGACTCGTACAATGTGACCATGACTCCAAAGTACAAGGTGGACCACACCGGCTGTCCGATCGCGTTTGCGGCGGAAGCGTTTGGGGACAAGTGGACTCTACTGATCCTGCGCGAAGTCCTGTTGTTCAAGAAGAAACACTTCGACGAGCTCTTGAGCATGCGTGAAGGTATCGCCTCCAACATTCTCGCGTCGCGCCTCAAGGGGATGGAGGCCTCCGGCCTGCTCGTCAAGCAGGAGGATCCGGCGAACGGGCGACGGGTGATCTATTCGCCGACGGAGAAAGCGCTAGACCTTCTGCCCGCTTGTGTCGAGCTCATCCTGTGGGCGAGCAAGCACGACCCGGAGACCGGGGTGCCTGCAGACATGCTCGCTCGGATTCGAAGAAACCGAGCGAAAGCGATTCGAGAGATGCGCGCTCCGTTCGATTGAGCGCGTTTACAAGAAGTTCGTCGGGAAGATCATCGTCCGCCACATGTGAGCGACGGGGGAGCCGTCATAGCCCAAGCCTTCTTTCGGCTGCTTGAAGTGCCGCCCGATGATATCGGTGAACTGCTCGAGCTCGGGGTGAGAATTGGGGTCGAATGCATAGATGTCGTTGATGGTGATGTGTCGCGCCGTCATGTACCACTTGTGGCTCATCGCCCGCTCAGCCTCGGCGCGAATATGAGGCTCCGGCGCGTATTCGGCGCCGAAATAGCGGAGATAGGATTCGGGATACTCGTAGCCGACGGCGGGATCGGGAAAAAAACGAAGCGCCTGGTGGTTTCGGATGGCCCAGCTCACGCGCTCCGAGACATAAGGCTCGACGAGCTGCGCGCCCCAATAACCATGGTCGGAGCGGATGAGACCGAAGACGCTGATGTCGTGGAGCAAGCAGGCGAGCACGGTCTCCTCGTCGACGCCGTTTTTCTGCGCGATCGC
>JAJCXL010000235.1 GCA_029263435.1 Acidobacteriota bacterium
TTCTCCGTCGACGCCGCCGACGAAGAGTCTTACAAGAAGCAGCGCGTCGGTGGAGAGTGGGATGTCCTCCTCCACTCTGTCGAAAGCGCGGTCGCGACCCGGGCCAAGGGCCGAGGCGCGCCGGATTGCCGCATCAGAGCCTCCGTCGTGAGGACGTTCTTGAACGCCGCCGATGTCGATAGCGGACGCATGGAAGCGTTTTGGCGCAACGAGATGGGTGTCGACTGGATGTCCATCAGCGAGTGCTATTTCCCCGCCGGCGCCACCCACACGTGGAAGGCGGCGGAGTGGCGTGACCTGAGCGCTTCCGAGTTCCAATGTCCGGACCCGTTTCGCCGGATGGTGGTCACTTGGGACGGCAAGCACACGATGCCCTGCTGCCAGGGATTCACCCTGGAGATCGACGGCGGCGGGGTCACCGACGAGACGAACACGATTCAACAGGCCTGGACGAGCGCGAACTTCGATCGGCTGAGGCAGGCCCACCGTGAGCGCACTTGGGATCGCGAAGGAAAAGCCGGAGAGCCCATCTGTCGCAACTGTGCGGTGACGAAACAGCCGACGCCTATCGCGGTGGAAGTGTAACCGGTTGAGTACACCGCTCGCTCTCGGCCTCGCGGTCGTGGGACTCGTCCTGCTTACCATCGGAGCCGAATGGGTCGTCCGCGGAACCTCGCAGCTCGCCCGGCGATTCGGAATCTCGCCTCTCGTCGTCGGGCTCACCGTCGTCGCCTACGGCACCTCGGCACCCGAGATCTTCGCGAGCGTGGTCGCCGCCGTCAGCGGGCATGCGGAGATGACGGTCGGTAATGTCATCGGCAGTAACATCGCGAATATCGGGCTCATCCTCGGAGCGACCGCGATACTGACGCCGTTGTTGCTGGCACCCACGGTCGTCCGCCGGGAGCTTCCGTTCATGCTCGCGATGACTTTCTTGCTGGGCGCGCTGGCGATACGGCTCGAGGTGGGCCGCGCAGCCGGCATCATCTTTATAGGACTCCTCGTCGCGTTTAGCTACTTCTCGATCCGATGGGCTCGCAAAGACGCCTATGTGCCCGACGAGGGCGACGCTCCGCCGGGTCCGCTCGGCAAGAACGTCATCATTTCCGTCGTCGGGCTCGCGGGACTTCTGGGCGGCGCTCAGCTGCTCGTGATGGGCGCGGTCACTATCGCTCGGGGTCTGGGTCTGTCCGAGTTCATCATCGGAGTCACCCTCGTGGCAGTGGGGACGTCGCTGCCGGAGCTTGCGACCGCGTTCATCGCGGCGCTCAAGAATGAGGCGGATCTGGTGGTGGGCACCATCATCGGCAGCAACGTCTTCAACATCTTGGGCGCGATCGGCGTCTCGGCGGTGGTCAAGCCCATCCCTATCGATCCCGCGCTTCTTCGGTTCGAATTTCCCGCGCTCGTCGTCTTCACGATCGCGATGACGATCTTTCTCTACGCGGGATCGAAGCTCCAGCGCTGGGAGGGCGGCGTCCTCGTCGCGGGCTACGTGGGATTCATTTTCCTCTTGTTTCGCTAGCGCGGAAACGATAGCCCACGGCTACTGGATGGTGAACGGGGCGACGCCAACGGCGGTGGTCGCTCCGGTCGCATAATCCAGCACGCGACAGCCGATCTGGTAGCCGCCTTTAGGCTGCACCCCGGAGACGCTGAACAAATTGAGCGGCGCGAGATCGACCGAGAAGCCGGCAGGGAGGATGAGGTCACCGGTACCCCCGAGACTGAATAGCGATAACGACGTCGTCGACCCGGGGAAAGAGAGCCACACCTTGAGCTCGCTCTGCGACGGTTGGCTTCCGAGGTTCGCGATCTTGAACGTGTTGAGAGACACGGTGTCGCTTTCAAAGAAAATGGTCTGGTTCAGCACGACTCGACAAAAAGCCTCGCCCACCAACCGATAGACGCTGCCGTTTCGATCCACGACATAGAGCTCGCCGCGCTCATCTTCGCCGAACCCCGAGATCGACAGATTGGTATCCGCCATCAACACCGTGTTCCAAGTACCGTCGCCAGTATTGGTCGAGCCCCAAATGCGCCCGCTGCAGAAGTCTCCAAAGAAGTAGATACCCGCAAGCATCGGCATGTCTGAGCCCCGATAGCGAAAGCCACCCGTGACCGAGCATCCTTCGGTGTGGGGGTATTCGAAGATGGGAAACGTGAGGGTGCCGTCGTCGCAATTGGACTGGGGGTTGAAGCAGTGATTGCCCTCCATCAACCGCCAGCCGTAGTTATGGCCTCCTCGATCGGTCACCGCCTCGTAGTTTATTTCTTCCCAGTCGTCTTGCCCGACGTCGCCGACGAAGAGATCGCCCGTCGAGCGGTCGAAGCTGATGCGCCACGGGTTGCGCAGACCGAGTGCCCAAATCTCATCGAGGGTGGAAGGGTCGTTGACGAATGGGTTGTCATCCGGGATCGCATAAGGAAAGGCACCGTCGACATCGATCCGGAGGATCTTTCCGAGGGGCGAGGCCGTATTCTGCGCGTTGTTTTGCGGGTCGCCTCCTGAACCCCCGTCTCCCAGTGCGATGAACAGGTTGCCTTCCGGCCCGAACCTGATGTCGCCTCCGTTATGATTCGAGAAGGGTTGAGCAACCGTCAGAACGATCGACGCCGAGCCAGCATCCGCGACGTTCGGATTGGCGGAGACGGCGTAGCGCGCCACCACGCTGCTTCCGTCGAGGTTGGTGTAGCTCACGAAGAAGAGGCCATTGTTCTCGAAGTCCGGGTGGAACGCGAGCCCGAGCAGACCTCGCTCACCGCAGCACGAAACGATGGGGGAGATATCGAGAAACGGTGAGGGCAACAGCTGACTTCCATCGAAAACGAGAACCCGACCGTTTTGTTGCAAGATGAACAAACGCCCGGAGCCATCCCCGGCGTGAGTGACACCGAGCGGCTGGGACAAGCCCGACACGACGAGCTCGAGATTGACCGAGGCCGAGATCGACGGAGCTATGAAACAGGTGATGGCGGAAAGAGACAAGGCTAGACCGTGCCTGAAACGCATAATTCCCCCTCTTTTGAACTGCTGTTCGGTAGAAACTATCGCATTTCAGCTCCCGGCGCTCACCGGGTAACGTCGCGACCTCCAGCGGCGCATAGCTCGACAAAGAAAGCGGCGCAGATCTCTCAGGCGTCGAGTACGTCCGTCACGGCTTTCACGATGAGCTCCGGCTCTTCGAGGGGAATCCAGTGGCCGCTCGTCTTCGCGATGACGTGCCGTCCGCGACGACTCAGCCCCACTATCTCGAGCTGCTCGGAGAGCCGCTCGTCGCTCGGCTCAGCGGCGGTCAACACCACGAGAGGGATATCGCCCATCGAGCCCAAACAAGCCGCGACGGTAGCGGCACTCTCGCTCGCGTGCTCGATCTGGCTCGCGAGCGCCCGCAACGTTCCACCTTGGACCCAAAACGATCGGAGAGGACCTCGAATCTCCTCCGGCGTGCGCTCGAGGAGGGCCCTCACGCCGTTCTCCGCTTTCTCCGAGCTTGCGTTTCGGCGACGCGCGAGAAACCACAATAGCGGCCGCATCCACCCGAAGGTAGCGGCCCAGCTCGCGCGCGAAGCGTGCTTTCGACCGGCCGCGGCTCTCGCTCGTCTCGCAGGACTTGGCTCGGCCCACTCTTTCGGGTGAGGTGTGTCGACGAGCACGAGGCCCGCGACGTCTTTGGAGTGCGAGCTCGTGAACAGCTGAGCGACCCATCCGCCGTAGGAGTGCCCCACGAGCACGTAAGGTCCAGGGATGCCCGCAACCGTCAGGAGCTCCGCGAGCTCAGCCTCCATGTGATCGACCGTTCGCGGCACCGTGGTGTCGTCGCTCCACCCGAATCCGAGGCGGTCGTAGCTGACGACCCGGGTATGAGCGGAGAGCGTCTCTTGAATGCCGGTCCAGCTCAGAGAAGTGCTCGCGAGCGCGGAGTCGAGAATGACCGTCGGATTTCCTTCGCCCATGGCCAGGAGGTGCACCCGCCTACCACCGACATCGATGAGCTCACCAGGGGGCGGATAGCGTCGTCGTTCCCTCCACGTCTCCAGGACATGGTGCAGATACACACCGCCCAAGACGAGAATGGGCGCGACGAGCCAGAGCATCGCGCGACGATACACGATTTCCGAGCGAGCGTTGGTGTAGACTTCGCAGGCTCGGCCGACGGGCGCAAACACCAAAATGGAGTCAGAATGAGTACGATATCGATTGGATCTATACGCTGTGAGCAAGGCCAAAAGGCCTCCGGGCTCGTGCCCGCCGTTTCCCGAGTCGATGGCACGACGCTCGGTTTTCCCGTCATCGTCGCCCACGGCAAGAGCGACGGCCCCGTCCTGCTCGTCGACGGCGGCATCCATGGCGATGAGCAAGAGGGCACCCTCGCGATCATCTCTTTCTTG
>JAJCXL010000236.1 GCA_029263435.1 Acidobacteriota bacterium
AACCTCGTCTATCGAGAGGAAGAGCGAGAAATGATCCCGCTTTGTCTCGAGCAAGGCGTGGGCCTCATCCCCTGGAGCCCGCTCGCGAGAGGTTTTCTCGCCGGCAATCGTCGCCGTGACGGCAAGGGCGACACCATCCGCGGCAAAGACGATCCTTTCGCCGAGGACATGTACTACCAAGACTACGACTTCGATGTCGTGGACGCCGTCGTCGAGGTCGCCAAGGAGATCGGAAGAAAGCCCGCACAAGTCGCGCTCGCCTGGGTGCTCTCCGTCCCCGGCGTCGATTCGCCCATCATCGGAAGCACCAAGATCGAACAATTAGAAGAGCTGGTCGAGGCGACCGAGATCGCACTCGACGACGAGCTCATCGCCCGTCTCGAAAAGCCCTACCGCCCCCACCCGGTTCTCGGCCACGAGCAGCGCGGCCCGCGGGAGCTCTAGCTTCGAGCCTGAGTGTCGCGCCGAGCGACGGTTTGATGATGAGAGCTGTGACCCTCGGCGCGCTTCTCGCGCTCGTCGGATGCGGATCGACGCCCGACGTCGATTGGGCACACTACCTTGGCGACCCGGGCTCGTCTCAGTACTCGCCGCTAGACCAGATCCATGCCGACAACGTCGGGGAGCTCCAGCTCGCTTGGACCTATCACTCCGGTGGGGCCGACCCGGACGGGCGGACTCAGATCCAGTGCAATCCCATCATCATCGACGGCGTCCTCTATGGCACGTCGCCAAGGCTCGACCTGTTCGCGCTCGATGCCGCGACCGGCAAAGAGCTGTGGAGGTTCGTGCCGTTTGACGACGACGACGAGCTTTCGGCGCTCGGGGTCAATCGTGGCGTGACTCACTGGAACGACCGCATCTTCTACACGGCTGGGCAGAACCTCTACGCCATCGACGCGGCATCCGGCGTGGAGCTGTTCTCGGTCGACCTGCATGCGGGCTTTCCCGACTGGGCGTCGGAGCTGTTCGTCGGCTCGAACACCCCGGGGGTGGTCTTCGACAACCTCTACATCACTGGGCATCGCGCGTCGGAAGGTTTGCCCTCCGTCCCGGGTGACATCCGCGCCTTCGACGCCGCGACCGGTGAGCTCGTGTGGAGCTTTCACACCATCCCCCATCCCGGTGAGCCCGGCTACGACACTTGGCCCGAAGACGCGTGGACCCGTACCGGTGGCGCGAACGCATGGGCGGGTCTGACTCTCGATGAGAGCAGAGGTCTCGTGTTCGTCCCGACCGGCTCGGCCGCTTACGACTTCTATGGCGGCGACCGTCAAGGGTCGAATCTATTCGCCAACTCGCTCCTCGCGCTCGACGCACGCACTGGAGAACGACGGTGGCACTACCAGTTCGTCCACCACGACATCTGGGATCGAGATCTGCCGGCCCCGCCCAATCTCGTCTCGGTTCGAGGCGTGGACGCGGTCGCGCAGATCACGAAGTCCGGACATGTGTTCGTGTTCGACCGCGATACGGGTGAGCCGCTATTTCCGATCGAAGAGCAGCCCGTCCCGCCGTCGAGTCTCGAGGGCGAGCGCGCGTGGCCGACTCAGCCGGTGCCGAGCGCGCCCCCGCCATTTGCGCGCCAACGGCTGAGCGCCGACAACGTGCGAGACTTCGCGCGCGACCGGCTAGAGCGTCTCCGGCCGAGCGTGCCGTTCACGCCTCCCAGTCGCGAGGGCACCGTCATGCTTCCCGGCTTCGATGGTGGAGGCGAGTGGGGCGGCGCCGCGTACGACCCGGAAACGAAGCTCCTCTACGTCAACGCGAGCGAGATGCCGTGGGTCCTGACGATGATTGACGTGGAGAACGGCTCGGCCCATTCGGGGCGTCTCGCCTACGGGGCGCATTGTCTCTACTGCCATGGCACTGCCCGTGAGGGCGACTCTCTCGGCGTCTATCCTGCGCTGGTCGATCTCGAGGACGAGGATTACGTGCGGGACGTCATTCTAAACGGCAGCGGCGTCATGCCGTCCTTCTCTCACCTTGCGGATGGGACGCTCGACTCTCTCGTTGCCTATCTCCTCGACCTCGACGATCCACATCCGGACCCCGAAGCCGAGTCTCGCCTTCCGTTCACGAGCACGGGCTACCATCGATTCGTGGATGACAACCAAGACCCGGCAATCGAGCCGCCGTGGGGCACGCTCTCCGCCATCGATTTGGACGCGGGTGAGCTCCGGTGGCAGGTACCGCTGGGAGGTGAGGGGCTTGGCACCGAGAATTACGGAGGTCCGGTCGTCACGGCCGGGGGGCTCGTCTTCATCGCCGCCGCGAAGGATGAGCGGTTCCGAGCCTTCGACAAGTCCACCGGCGAGCTGCTGTGGGAAGTCCGATTACCGGCCGGTGGCTACGCGACGCCCGCGACCTACTCCGTCGACGGGCGGCAGTTCGTAGTGATAGCGGCGGGCGGAGGCAAGATGGGCACGCCATCGGGCGACACCTACCTTGCCTTCGCCCTCGCCCCGCCTTAGTCACTGATGACGAGCTTCGATTTGACGCTCCGTACACCCTCGACGGACCTTGCGATCTCGACCGCTTTGGATGCTTCGGTCTTGTTCTTCACGGTGCCGTGAAGCTCGACCATGCCGTCTTCGGTGTCGACATTGATGTCGAAGGCTCCGACGATGGGATCGTCCGCCATTTTCATCTTGACGGCGGCTGTGATGCTCGCGTCGGTGACCTCTCCGCTCACTTGTTGAGCGACTTCTTTGGTGCCGTCGCCGACCGCACGGCCGGTGTTACGAGCCGCGGTGCAGGCGGAGCCGGCGAGGCCGACGATGCCCAGCAAGACGATGGAATAGCGTAGTTGTTTCATTTCGTTCTCTCCTTGAGTGTTGGCGAATGCAAAGCCTCGGCTAGGCTCGTGCTCTGCCGGTCAGGAAGCTCGCGACGGCAACGACGAGGAACACGACGAACATGACCCATGCGATGTTCGAGGCGGCTCCGGCGATACCGGAAAAACCGAGGACACCAGCGATGAGAGCGACGACGAGGAAAGTTAAGGCCCAATTCAACATGTTTTTGCTCCTTTCGAATCCGCGATTGCGACGTTGCAATCTTGAGTCAAACTCTACCGGTGGCCGCTGTTTCCAGTAATCCATTGGATCTCGTAGTCGGGTACCTGAATACCCCTAGATTTCGGCTGAACTCGAACTACGGTTGGGCTCTCTCTGTGGTGAGACCCCCGCCGCGAAGGCTCTATCTGTAGCGTCCTCCCCTCACTCGAAACCGGAAAATAGCTTGTTTTGTTGGACTTAGATAGATGGTACGAGGTTTGCTTAGTGATCTGGTGGGAGATCCCTCGGAAATGCCATCATGGTGACGGAACGACTCGGCGAGCTCCTCGTCGTGACAGGGCTCATTACCTCTGAGCAGCTCGAAGAGTGTCTCGAAGCTCAGAAGGTAGAGGCGAAGAGACTCGGCGCCCTCCTGGTCGAGAAGGGCTACGTGAGCGCTGGTGACATTGCACGCACGCTCGCGACTCGGCTGGCTCTGCCTTACGTTGAGCTCTCACTCGTCAAGATCGAGCCTGACGCGGTGGCCGCCATCGATGAGAAGCTCGCGAGGCGACATCAGGTCTTTCCGATCCGGATCGAAGGCGGGAGCATCCGTCTCGCGATGGCGGACCCGCTCGATTTCCATGCGCTCGAAGACGTTCGATTTCATACCGGCTTCGAAGTGTTGCCGGTCGTGAGCTTGCCGGAGCCGATCCAGGAAGCTATCGACGAGCATTACAACGTCGCTGAGATGGTGAACGACCTACTCGGCGAGATGCCGGGCGGCCAAGCGGAGCTCAACGGCCCGGTGGCTATCGAGGTCGTCAGCAAAGGTGAGCCGAGCTTCGACGAGCACAAGCTGAGACAGCTCAGTGAGGCGCTTCCGATCGTTCGCGTCGTGAATTTGATCTTCGCGGAAGCGGTACGTGAGAACGCGAGCGACATACATCTCGAGCCCGGCGAAGCCCAGCTACTCGTGCGCACTCGCGTCGACGGCATTCTCCAGAATCGGATGTCGCTTCCCAAGTGGGTGCAAGCGGCGGTGACGTCGCGGATCAAGATCATGGCGCGGCTCGACATCACCGAGAAGCGTTTGCCTCAGGACGGGCGGTTGCAGATCAAGATCGATTCCCAGCCCATCGACCTGAGAATCTCGACCCTTCCCGCGAAGCACGGAGAGAAGCTGGTCATCCGCGTGTTGCAGCGCGCCACCGTCCCTTCGCTTCGCGAGCTCGGTATGGACGCGGAAACGCTGACGCGGTTCAAGGAGCTCGTCTCGCAGCCGCAAGGCGTCGTGCTCGTGACGGGACCGACGGGAAGCGGCAAGAGCACCACGCTCTACGCGGCGTTAGGCGAGATGAAAGTTGGAACGCTGAACATCATCACGCTCGAGGATCCGGTAGAGCTCGGTATCGACGCCATCAATCAAGTTCAGATCAACGAGAAAACCGGGCTGACCTTCGCCGTCGGGCTGCGATCGGTGTTGAGACAAGACCCCGACGTGATCTATGTCGGTGAAATGAGAGACGAAGAGACGTCATCGGTCGCTCTCAAGGCGTCGCTCACGGGGCATCTGGTGCTGTCTACGTTGCACACCAACACGTCGGCTTCGGCCGTGACGCGTTTGATGGATATGGGTATCGCGTCTTACCTCGTGGGCTCGGCAGTGAGCGCGGTGTTGTCGCAGAGGCTACTGCGCATGATCTGCGAACGGTGCAAAGAACCGATCGTTCATCGAGAGAGTGAGCTCGCCGGACTCCAGACTTTTCTCGCGGGGCGAGGCACCGCCGAGGCCGATTCCGCGAGCAAGAGCCAGAAGGGAGCGAGGAACTGGGTCGACACCTTGCTGACCTTCGAACGTCCGGCTCAGGAAGTGCAACTGTTCACCGGCAAAGGATGCTCGGAATGCTCCGGCACGGGGTATTCCGGAAGAGTCGGCGTGTTCGAGCTCTTGACGGTGACGCCGCCGATTCGAGAGCTCATCTATCGAGGTGCATCGGAGCACAAGATTACGAAGACCGCCGAGCAGCTCGGCATGAAGAGTATTCTGCGTCAGGCTTGCGAGAAGCTCGTTCGCGGTGACACGTCGCTCGAAGAGGTCGTCCGAGTCCTAGCGACCGACCGCAATGACGGGATTCCGTGTCAAGGTTGTGGCGCTGAGCTCGAATCGGACTTCGTCGGCTGTCCGCACTGCGGCTTGTCGAGCGTTCAATCCTGCGGGTCGTGCGGTGGTCGCGCCGAGCCCTCGTGGAAGTTTTGCGCCTACTGCCGCAAGCCTCTGGACCTTTCGCAGTCCAACACGATCGCCGGCGTGAAATAGAGTGCAATAAAAGGGGTCAGACCCCTTTTATTGAGCGCCTAAGTTCTTGAAAACAAAAAAGAAAAAATGGACCAGGTCTCATTTCTAGTCTTGTGTCGAAGCGGCGGTTAGTCGCCTCGTGCGTCGGAGAATCGCGGGCAAATTGATGGTTGCGGCGATCTCGACGGCCTCGTCGATGCGCTCGCGGGCGCGGGCGGGCTCGTTATTCGCCGTGTGAATCTCGGCGAGCGTGACGAGGGCGAGTGCTCGCGGTGCTCGCATGCGAAGCCGGGTGGCTTCGTTCAAACAGGCCAACGCGAGCCTCTCCGCATCCATGAGTTGTCCCAATGACGCCCGCAGCTTGGCGAGCTCGCCGAGAACTTCGACCTCCGCCGCGCGATCCTCGATGGCTGTCGACGCCGCGAGCGCTCGCTCCCATGCCTGCCTGGCTGCGATCCGATCTCCCCGGCCGCTCAGAGCGCTCGCGTGCACTTGGTGATAGAGCGGCCGCAGCAACGGGAACCGGCCGTCGGTCATGAGCGCGTCCGCCAGCTCGAGCTCGGCCAGAGCTTGCGGGGCGCGCTCCGTGAGGGCGAACAACAGGCCGCGATGGAGATGCGTCGAAGCCGCGACCTCTGGAGCGACGATTCCGTCGCCGAGGCTCACGGCCTCACCGATGGCGCTCTCAGCATCCCCGAAGCGCTCTTGCTGAAGATAGATCCGCGCGAGCGCTAGCTGAACCAGCGCGGCGCCTTCGACCTCGTCCGCTTGAAGAAACAAGGGTGCGGCGCTCAAGTAGGAACGCGCGGCTGTGTCGTAAAGCCCCTTTGCACTCGCGACGTGCCCACGATAGAGCTCGTTTACGGCGCGGTCCGGGATCTGGCCGTCGTCCAGACGAGCGCGAGCCTGCTCCAGATACACCTCGGCGTCTGGAAAACGGCCGAGCCGCGCGTAGACCCTGCCGATCAGATTCAACCGGTCCGAGATCTCATAGGCCTGACCCCGCTCCCACTCGATCGCGAGCGACTCCAAGTAGATCTCGAGAGCTGCGCGCGGACGCCCGGCGACCTCCTCCACCCACGCCTGGTTGACGAGCACGAACGACTCGATGGTCAGATTTCTCTGCTGCCGAGTGATCTCGAGCGCTTCGTCGAGCTCCGCTCTGGCGTCGTCATACGCACCCATCATGCCTCTCGTGATCGCGAGATTCGTCAATGACGTCGCGATGCCCCGCGGATCGTTCGTCGTCCGGCGGAGCTCCAGTGATTTCTCTAGCTCGGACGCGGATTCCTCCACCTTCCCGAGATGCCGGTACGCGACCCCCACGATCGAGTGCAGCATGCTCCGGGTCTCGGCATCCGCTTCCATGGCGGAGGACGCTCTCTCGCCCGAAAGCGCCGTGATCGCGTCTTCATGCCTACCCGTCGTCACGAGAGAGCGGCCGAGCCCCAACAGCGCTGAGTCGTAGTCCGGGGCCAGCTCGAGCACTTTCCGAAAGCTCTCGGCGGCGTCGGTTGGGTTCCCGGCGAGCTCCTGAGCATCGGCGAGACTGAGCACCACATCGGCGTCGTCGGGATAGAGCTCTCTCAGTGCTTCATAACTGTCGACCGCGACGGAGGGCTCGTCGTTCACTTGAGCCATGATCGCGTGTACTTGATAGCGCTCGGCGAGAGACAGTCGAGCGTCTGCGACGAGGCGCATCGCCTCTGCTGCCGCTGAGCGAGCGTCCGCCTCGTCGCCGGCGTCGAGGAGAGACTTCGCCAAGCTCGCGTGGGCCATCGCGAAGCTCGGATCGAGCGCGACAGCCTTTCGGAATAGCGGAATGGCAGCTTGGTTAGAGCCACGCCGCGCCAAAACAGTGCCCTCATGGTAGGTGCGAAACGCCTCGACCGACGTCGTGGACACGTCCGACAAGGGGCGATTCTGACGGTTGCCATCCACTTGGAGCTGGCCAGCGAGATTGTCTGTAACTTCATCGACGAGCGCGAAGATCTCGGGGACCTCTCCGTCGAGGCTGAATGGATGGGATAGCCCGGTCGCGGATTCCCGCAATGTGAGCTCGATCCGAATACCGCCGGGGCTCTCCACGAACCGGCCTCTCACCGCGAAATCAGCTTTCAACATGTCCGACGCGGCGCGCATCGTCTCATCGTCGAAAAGGGTCTGGCCGTTCTTCCCGAGAGCTTCGAGGGCGCGTTCCATGCGGCCACTCAGGACCGGACGGATTCCGGGAATCTGAGACAGATCCGTGATGAGGAGGTCGGGAACACCTCCTTCCATCCACGTGAGCTCATCGGATCCGGTGGCGTTGTGGAACGGCAGCACGCCGATGGTGACGACCGGACCCTCTGCTGCGACTGCCGGGAGAGGCCGTCTCGAGTTGAGCGTCAGCCCGAGCGCTAGCGACCCCGCAAGCACGACGCTCGCGATCGCGAGCTGGTTACGGCTCAAGAGCTTTCTGAGACGTAACACGACGGAGCGGTCCACTCGCTCTCGCTCGAGATCGTCGAGGACGACGTCGACATTTGGATAGCGCAGCTCTGGATCCGCTTCGAGCAGCTTGAGCACGATCCGCTCGAGATAGGCGGGAATGTCGGACCTCAACGACCGGGGCGCCCTCGGTGGAATCCGCACCCGCGCCAGAACTCTCGCGAGAGGCGTCTCGCCGGAGAACGGAACTTTTCCGGTCAGTAGCTCGAACAAAACGATACCGGCCGCGTAGAGGTCGGAGCGCGCGTCCGCGGCTTCACCTTTGACTTGCTCCGGTGACAAATAGTCGGGTGTGCCCATGATCTCCGCGGCCCCCGTGATCGTGGAGGAGCCCGCCGCTCGGGCGATCCCGAAATCCATGATCCGCAACGTGCCTTGGGCGTCGATCAAAATGTTCTGCGGTTTCAGGTCGCGATGGACGACGTCCTGGCGATGGGCCTCGCCAAGTCCAGCCATGAGCTGCTTGAACAGATCGAGCGCTCGGGCGATGGGAAGCCGCCCTTCCGCGTCGAGGTATTCCCGAAGCGTGGGGCCCTCGATGAGCTCCATCGTGAAGAACTTCATCCCGTCGGCTTCGCCGAGATCGTGGATACGAACGACGTTCTTGTGGGTGATCGTTCGAGCGAGAACGAGCTCTTGTTTGAAACGCTTCAAGACGTCGGGCCCGACGCCACGCTCGCTACGGATCGTCTTCAGCGCGACCGGACGGTCGAGCTCCAGATCGAGCGCCTTGTAAACTCGGCCCATTCCGCCTTCTCCGAGCTTTTCGAGAACTTGGTAGCGCTCGCCGAAGCGAAACAGTCGCGGTAGGTCACCGGTGTAGCTGAAATCCTCCGGAGGTCCGTGGCTTTTCGGACTATCGGCGCGGAGAATAGAGGGCGTAAGAAGAGCCTCGCACGTCTCGCAAGCCAATTGGTCGGGCTCAGCCTTACGGCCGCACTTGGGGCACTCCATGACCCCCTATCGGCCGGCGCCACCTTTTCAATTAGAGCGGGCGGAGAAAAGTCGAAACGGCGTGAATCTGCTAATCTCGCGGGCGCGATGCTGGAGTCCGGAACCCTCGTCGGGAGCTATAAGATCGTCGAAGCCATTGGGAAAGGCGGCATGGGAGAAAGATACCGCGACGAAGCCGAACGCGAGCAAGCCCGCCCCGGAGCACGCCGTCTACCGTTATCTAAGGTCCTTGCCGTCGTGGTCGTACTCGTAGCCGGACATCGCTTTGCCGCTCCGAGACCGCCACGCGCGCTCGCCCACCGAGGCCTTCCCGAGGGCCTTCGCCATCGCGTGCCCGTGAGACGCCACCGACCCGTAGCACGAGCCGATGAAGTTCACGCCGAGATTTTCGCCTGCTTCGCAAGGAAAAAGGTGGCGGCGTGCGAGCGGATGAGCAAAGAATCGCTGTGTGAGGACTCTTCATGACCACTGGATTCAGCGAAGGCGATTCGGTCAAATGGAAGTGGAGCAAAGGATGGGGCCGAGGGAAAGTCGCGGAGCGCTTCACAGAAGACGTGACTCGGAGCCTCAGTGGAACGGAAGTGAAACGAGAAGCAAGCCGGGACGAGCCCGCGTACCTCATCGAGCAGGATGACGGTGACCGCGTGCTCAAGTCCCATAGCGAAATCGAGGAAGTATGAGCTCACCAAAAGTCTACAAGCGAACAGAGATCACCGCCACGTCACCCGACAGCTACGAAGATGCGATCCGCAAGGGCATCGAGAAAGTCTCCAAGACGGTACGAAAGCTCGCGTGGTTCGACGTCAAGGATTTCCGCGGCCGTATCGATGACAGCGGCAAGGTCGAAGAGTTCCAAGTCACGTTGATGGTAGCGTTCCTCGTCGACTGAGCTGCGGCGGAGTCGAGGCACGCCTTGCGAGAGTCGAACAGGCAAGTCGTGCGCCCGTCGCTACGCACGTGTTTTATGCACCTTCTAGTGTCGCTGCTTCTGATTGCCGCGCTCGGGTGGAGCGCCGCCGCCGCCCAACAATCCGGAAAGGCCCCCGTCTCCATGACGTTGTTCGACTTCGGTACCGCTGAGGATTCTTCCTGGAACGTGGTCAACGATGGCGTCATGGGAGGCCGCTCGCAGGGGTTTGTCGCGATCGAGGAGGGGGTGCTGCGATTCACCGGTACCCTCGTGACGGATGGGGGCGGCTTCACTTCGGTGCGTACCGACCGCTCCGTCGACCTCGAGGGCCATGACGGACTGGAGCTTCGCGTGCGCGGCAACGGGCGGACGTTCGAGGTCGAAGTCGACGATGACACCAGGCGCGGAGGGCGCGGGGTCTCTCGTCGCGCTTCGTTCGAAACGAGTGAGGAGTGGTCTCTCGTGCGCGTTGCGTTCAGCGATCTTCGGACGACGGTCTTTGGCGAACCCGTGAGCGCCCCACCGATCGATCTCTCGAAGGTGAAGCGCATTGGTCTCTATGTCTTGGATGGGAAAGACGGACCCTTCCGCCTGGAGGTCGATACGATCCGCACCTACCGCACCGACGCCGACTGAGCCGTCGAGCGCCTAGTCTTCGCTCATCTCTTCGACCCGAATAGAAAAGCTCGCGGCTCCACAGTATTGCGTGACCGACGACTTTCGATAAAGTGACTCCCAATGGAGTCACAGCAAATCTTTCTTCTTGGCCTCCTCGGCGCGGTCGTCGTCCTGTTCGTCTGGGGACGTTGGCGCTTCGACATCGTGGCGATCGGAGCGATGCTGCTCGTCGCAATCGTCGGCATCGTCCCGGTGGATAGGGTATTCCTCGGCTTCGGTCATCCGGCGACGCTGACGGTGGCGATCGTGTTGATCTTGAGCCGAGGCCTCAGGAACTCCGGCGTGGTCGACGTCCTGGCCGAGCACGTATTCCGGCCCTTCGGATCGCTCACCGGCCAGATTAGCGTCATGTCGTTCGTCGCGGCGGGGCTGTCCGCCGTGATGAACAACGTGGGAGCTCTGGCCTTGCTGATGCCGGCTGCGCTGCGCTCGGCAGCGAAAGCGAGCCGCTCGCCCGCCGCGATCCTCATGCCGTTATCGTTCGCGTCCATCCTCGGCGGCATGCTTACGCTCATCGGAACCCCGCCCAACATCATCATCGCCGCTGTCCGCGCCGAGACCTTCGGCTCGGCATTCGAGATGTTCGACTTCACACCGGTCGGAGGTGCTGTCGCGCTTGCGGGTGTGCTCTTCATGTCGTTCGTGGGCTGGCGGCTGATCCCGCAAGAACGCCGGGCACGGATATCGGCGTCGGAGCTGTTCAAGCTCGAAGGCTATGTCACGGAGGCTCTGGTCAAAGAGAAGAGCAAGCTCGTCGACCGTCGATTGGACGAGGTCGAGCGTGAAGCCAATGAGAAAGACGCTGAGGTTCTAGGCCTCGTCCGGAACGAGCGAAGGCTGGACATGCGGGCCGGCGGTCGTACCCTTCGTGCGGGCGACATCCTTCTTCTCGAGGCGGCCCCTGCCGCGCTCGAAAAGCTTCTGAAAGATTGGCGCCTCGAAGCAGTAGGAGCCGACGACGAAGAAGGCAAGCGGCCCTCAGGCTTGACGTTGGCGGAGGCGGTCATCCCCTCGCAGAGCCCGCTCCTCGGCAAGACGGCGGGCTCCCTCAACTTGCGGCGCCGCTTCGACATCAACTTGGTCGCGGTCTCGCGTGCGAGCGAGCCATTTAGGGGACGTTTGCGCTCGTTTCGTTTTCAGATCGGCGATGTGGTGCTGCTCGACGGCGAACAGGACAAGCTTCCGGAGGCGATCGCCGAGCTGGGGTTCTTGCCGCTGATGGAACGGGACCTTCGGGTCGGCCGTCCCCGGCGAACGCTGCTGGGAAGCAGCATCTTCGTCCTCGCAATCGGTTTGGCGTCGTTCGGCATTCTCGGCCTGCCGGTGGCGCTCGCGTGCGCGGCGCTAGCGATGGTGCTCGTGGGTCTCGTCCCGCTCGGCGACATGTACGACAACGTCGACTGGCCGGTAGTGGTGTTGCTAGGCGCGATGATCCCAGTCGGCGAGGCGCTCGAAACGACGGGGACGACGGCGTGGATCGCGTCGAGCCTGGTCGACCTGTCCTTCGGGCTTTCGCCCGTCGTGCTCTTGACTGTCATCCTCGTCGTGACGATGACGCTGTCGGATGTAATCAACAACGCGGCGACCGCTGTCGTGATGGCACCGCTGTCGGTCACCATCGCGGAACGGCTCGACGTCAACGCGGACACGTTTCTGATGGCCGTCGCCGTCGGCGCTTCGGCCGCGTTCCTGACGCCGATCGGACACCAGAACAACGCGCTGATCCTCGGCCCCGGCGGCTATCGATTCGGCGACTACTGGCGGATGGGCTTGCCCCTCGAGATCTTGATCGTGGCGGTTGCGGTCCCGATGCTCCTTGTCGTCTGGCCGCTGTAGCGGCCGGTTCGCCCACCTACGCGATCGCCGTCCCTTCGAGCCCGGGCCGATAGAAAGCAGCCAGGGCACCGAGAGAATCACGCTGATCAACGAGGATCAGAATGCGAGTCTCATCATCTCGGACGGCGAGCGGCGGCCAAGGATCCGAATCGGTGTGCCGCGACAAGGCGAGCCCTTCATCGAGATGCTCGATGCGGCCGGGGGGTGACCTTTGACGCTGGCGCGCTCGATGGACCGAGCTCTGGCAGATAGCGGACGCGTCCGAATCGGCGAGTTTGGTCTCTTCAGTTGGAGTGAGCGTTAAGAGAGTCCATTCAGCATGAATATGCTAATCTCGCCGACGGGATGCTCGAGCCGAAGACCGTCGTCGGTAGCTACGAGATCGTAGAACCCATCGGCAAAGGCGGTATGGGTGAGGTCTATCGCGCCCGCGACACGAAGCTCGGTCGCGAGGTCGCGCTCAAGGTTCTACCTCCTGAGTTTTCCGAGAGCGCCGAGCGCGTCGCGAGGTTCGAGCGCGAAGCGAGACTCCTGGCATCCCTGAATCATCCCAATATCGCGACGCTGTACGGCCTCGAAGAGGGCTGTCTCGTGATGGAGCTCGTCGAAGGGAAGACCCTTGCAGAGCTAGGCGCTCTCTCGCTCGACGACGCGCTCCCTTTGTTCGAGCAGCTCGCGGATGGGCTGGCGGCCGCGCATGACCAGGGGATTTTGCACCGAGATCTGAAGCCGGCGAACATCAAGATCACTCCGGACGACAAGGTCAAGATCCTCGACTTCGGGCTCGCCAAGGCGATGGGCGACGATGATGACGCGAGTGACGAGTCCTCGGACTCGCCGACACGAACCAAAGACACGGCACTCGGCACGGTCATTGGTACGGCGCCCTACATGAGCCCGGAGCAAGCGCGAGGGAAACCGGTCGACAAGCGCACCGACGTTTGGGCGTTCGGGTGCTGTCTTTATGAAGCGCTGACCGGCCGCCGCGCCTTCGATGGGGAGACCGTCGCGGACATTGTTGGAGCGATCACGAAAACCGAGCCCGACTTGTCGCGGGTGCCGCCACGAACGCGTCCGCTCATCGAGCGGTGCCTCGAGAAGGACGTCTCGAAGCGCTTGCGGGATGTCGGCGATGCGCGGCTACTGCTGACCGAACTGCCGCCGGACGCTCCATCACGCTCGAGCGCGAAGACGTGGGTGACCGCGCTCGGTGCCGCCGTCCTCGGCGTCGCACTCGCCGCACTCCTCTCACGTGGAGGGACGGACTCGGACTCGGCCCCGCTCAGACGCTTCGTCGCGGCAACCGGAAGCTTCGTTGAAGGCGTAGGGACCAACCTGGCATTGTCGCCAGACGGATCGACGCTCGTCTACTCCAGCGAAGAAGATGGCGTGTCTCACCTCTACTCCCGCCCGCTCGATTCGGTGACGGCGACGAAGCTGCCGGGCACCGAGGTGGGTCGGCATCCCGCGTTCTCGCCGGACGGACGCCAGCTCGCCTTTCACGCGCAGGGGCGGGTCATGAAGATGCCGGCTGCGGGTGGACCAGCGGTGGAGCTGGCCGACACGGGGACGGTGACTTTCTTCGG
>JAJCXL010000237.1 GCA_029263435.1 Acidobacteriota bacterium
TGCCGTCGGTATGTTCCAGTCGGAACGTGTCGCCTGGTGTGAGCGTAAACGTTCCGTTCGCTTGCGTCAGCGTTAGATTGCCGTCGTCGAGAATGGCGAGGCCGGTGTCATCGACGATGAAGTCGACGATCCCCCCGAAAGCGGTCATACCGTCACTGAACCACATATCGCCTCTCACGCGTTGATCCGTCTGAGTGAGCTCGATCCGGATCGGGTGTTCCGAGCCAGGGGCGAAGCTCCCGCAGAAGTTGATACTCGAGAAGAAGCCCACCGCGGCACAGGCGGCGATGACGGCGACGCCGGTCCACACTCCGGAAAACGATCCGACCTCGATCGTCCGGCTCGTTGTCAGGCCGAGCGCGAGCGCGGTGATCACGACCACTCCGATGCCAACCGTGGTGAGGAGTCCTTCAGGGGTCACGGTGGCGACTTGCGTGTTCGACGACGACCACGTCACATCCGCGGGGGTGGTCATCGAGCCGTCATTGAAAGTCGCCTCCGCCGCGAGCTGTAAGATCGCGCCCAGCACGATGAAGTTCGTCGCCAGCAGGATCGTCAGCCCGGTGGGTGAGAGCGCGGCTATCGTCGTCGTCGCCGCCGGCGTGGGCGTCGTCGTGGTTCGGGTCGAGCTGTTGTCGCCGCATCCAGGGCCGACGATGAGAAGTGCGGACAGGATACAAAGGAGGATCACTCCGAGCGGTGTTCTTGTCATTCGAGCTAATTTCTCCGTCTGTCGGGTAGGGTCGAGGCCCTGCCACGTCTAAGTGAGGTCGACGACACCCTTCGCGCCGTCCCACTGAATCGTCGTTCCATGAACTTTGGAGAGCTCGGCGAGCTCTACGACGATCCGTTCGCCATCCTCACGAGAGGCGGCGACCGGGGTTCCGCGCTGGTGTCGCGGTTGAGACATGCCGAGCGTCGCGGGGTGGAGCTCCACGCCTACGAGCCGGTCACCTTCATAGTCTAGCGTGGGGACGACCGTCTCCCACAGCTTGCGCCCGCCGGCGAGCGGAATCTTCTCTGTCGCCAGGCTCGGATCGATCGCATGCGCGTCGAGCCCGTAAGCTTCGAAGGTGTCGGCCGCGAAGCCGGGCACGGTCTCGTATTGAAAAAAGAAGTCGCCGAGGCCGTAGAAAATCGGCTTGCCGCGGTAGATCTCGATCCCCGCGAGATAGTGGCTTCCGTGCGTGATGAAGACATCGGCGCCGGCATCGATAGCGGCGCGGGCGAGCACGGGGACGAACGGGTCCGGGGTCGTGAGCTCTCGATAGATCTCGTGCGCCTGGAGCGAAGCGAGGACGAGTCTCGCGTTTCGCCGGCCGACCTGAACGGCGTCGGTGACCCGCTCCAAGTCCACCGGATGCGGCTCACTCAACATCTCGGGCTCGGGTCCTTCTACGAACGACGCGCCCATGAACTGAAGCCCCGGCGGGGGCTCGAACAGTGCGCCGCTTGCTTGCAACGGCTTCAACGCATCCGCCGCGGCTCGAACACCGTCATAGATCGCCTTCGGAAGTTGCCACCGCACGTTGCGACGAATCGCGTTGAGCCCGGCGACTCCGGGGAAATCTCCTCTCGCTCGAACGGCCGGGGCGTGAGGCGCGAAGGTCGAGGAACACCCCACGAGACCCACTCTGCCGCCAGGCGTGTCGGCATATCGCATCGCGGCCGCCTGCTGCAGGTTGGAACCGGTGCCGGCGCCGACGATCCCGGCGCGGTCGAGATGGGCGAGCGTCGCTGCGACACCGCCTCGACCGTAGTCGAGCGAGTGATTGTTGGCGGTGCTCATCATGTCGAAACCGAGCCACGCCATCTCGTCCGCGACCATCGGATCGACGACGACACTGAGACTGCGTCCGGCCGCGGAAGGGTGTCCTTCTTCGCGTCGTGCCATGACGAGCTCGCAGTTGCCGACGGCGCAATCAGCGTCGCGGAGGAGCTGCGCGAGCTCGAGAAATCGAGGCTCGGTCAGCATCGAGACCCGGCGCGACAAGATCACGTCGCCCGCGAGCGCGAGTCGAAGGGTCATGTTCGTCTGGCCAAAACTTCGACGTGCTCGACTCGTCGTGGCCGCGGCGGCGAGTGCGCTCGTCGAGCGCACCAAGAAATCTCTTCGTTTCATGGGAGCGCTCATTAAACACCGGCTCGATGGGTGCTCGCAAGCTTTTCGAATCTAGGCCTACCGACGTTCGACGGCGCGGAGCGGGACACTTCGTCGTCTTTGCCGCGCAGAAGCCGAAAGGGTCGATCGACCGACGCGGTCGAGCCCGCATCACTGTCTCGCGGCCACTCGTCCCGGAGCTACTCCACCGCGAGCGGTGCGCCGTTCAGAATCCCATCGCACAATGCGTCCAGACCGGCGAAGCGGCCGGGCGCAAGCTCAGCGAGGGAGTCGATAGCGATCGCTTTCGGGGTCCAGCCTTCGACGTCGATGACATCGAAAGGGATGCTTTTCCGAAAATAGATCGTATAGGCATAGCGCCGTGCCCGGATCGCGTCCGGCTGAGGAGGTGTTTCTCCTCGGAACAGCCGCGCGAGCGCTTCGAAGTAGTCGGCGACGCTATCCGGCCGGAGAACGAGTCCGTCTTTTTCGTAGTGAACCGCCCCGCCGGTCGTCAGCACGGGCCTTCCCAGAAGCGCCATCTCGAAGCCGACGCTCGACGTGTGCACGAGCGCGAGGTCGATGACGTGCCCAAGAGCGTGATTACTGATGTCGTCTTCGCCCAGGATGAGCTTCACGTTCTTTGGAAGTGCGCCGAGCGCTCGTTCCAGCACGCGGACGACGGTCCACTCCGGTGGGGTCTTTTCTCGAAATTTGGATTCTGCGGGGTGGACTTTGATCAGGAGGAGATGGTCGGGATGATTGCGATAGTGTTTCGCGGTCTCGACGACCCACCCAAACATGTCGCCGAACACGCCTTCCTGACGATAGCGCGCCGCGTCCCAACCGACATTCGTGAACAGACAAACTCGACTCTTCCACTCCCCGGAGGCGCCCACGCGTTCGAGCCAGCTTTCGGCGTCTCGGTCCACGGTATCGAAGTATCGAAACGCGTCACCGCTATTGGTCTCTCGCGACGCGAGATACTGTGTCAAACGTTCGTTTTCCTCCGCGCTCAGAGCGACGTCCTGGAATCGCTCCCAGATGTCGTCCGCGTGCGCGAAGCGCTCCGCATCGTGTTGACAGATGAGGGTGTTGCGCCGCCACCCGCCGCCGTAGATGTCACAGCGTATGTTCATCGCTCGCGCCATGGCCGCCCACGGTCCCCAAGTGGCGTACATCCCGTGAGACGAGAAGAGTTTGTCCGGCGCGAGCGTTCGGTAAGCGTTTCGCACCGCCTCCGTCATCACGAGGGCTGAGCCCAAGTACTGTCGAGCTTTGGCGACGAATACCGGATCGTCCGGATCGAATTTGGCGGAGCGGAAGTAGCGAAGCGTTGACGTGAAGACGTGCTTTCCGAGATCGATGCCGGCGTAGACGCTAGAAAGGAGCTCCTCCGGGGGACACGCATTCGCTTCGGCCCGAAGAGCTT
>JAJCXL010000238.1 GCA_029263435.1 Acidobacteriota bacterium
CACGTCTACATCGACGCCTCGTCGAAGGTCGTGACTCAGTGGGACGATTATCAGATGGCTTCGGCCCCCCATCCGCGATTCCCGATCCCGTGGCCCGGGTGGACGCGGCGCGGGCCAAGGCGGGTGTCCGCCCATCGCGGAGAGAGGCAGCACGAGAATCTCGCGGTCCTTACTGATGTGCCACGGAGTGTTTTCGAGGATCCGGCGCCCGTGTCCATCCTCGACTACGCGAAATGAGGCCCACGAGGCGACGGATGCTGTAGGTGCTTTTGCCTTAGTCAGTTAGGAGCTAATCTGTCGCCTGGAGTACAATAGATTCGGGAGAACTGGCAATGGAGATTGGACCGGTGTTGTATCGAAATACATGGTGGTTCGCGGGCGCGCTTTTAGTAGGTCTGGCCTCCTGCGCTGGGCCCGACGCTTCGGAGTCGGGGAGCGACTCTAGTCTGGAACCGACGAGCGCGGGCGCGAGTGCTTCGCCCGACGCGGCTCCGGGAGCGGATCCGTCTTATGTCCAGTCTCTTCGGGATTGGCAGCTCGAGCGTGAGAACGGGCTGAAGGCAGACGACAGCTGGTTGACGGTCGCAGGCCTCTACTGGCTTCGCGAGGGAACGAACACCGTCGGAACCGACGGCTCCAGCGATTTCGTCTTGCCGGAAGGCTCGGCGCCCGGGCGCGTCGGCGCGTTCGAGTTCAAGGACCGGAAGACGACGTTTGCGGCCGCAGATGGCGTCACCATCAAGCAAGGCGACGAGGTGGTGACATCGACCACCCTCGAGATGGGTGAAAAATACGCTCTGCAGGTGGACGAACTGAAGATGTGGCTCCACTACAGCGGCGAGAGACTCGCGATTCGGATCAGAGATCTCGAATCGCCGTTGAGACGGGACTTCGCGGGCCTCGAGTGGTTTCCTATCAATCCGGTGTTTCGGGTGCACGCGAAGTTCACGCCTCATGCGGAGCCCAAGAAAGTCGACATGCTCAACATTCTGGGCGATATCGAGACGTTCGAAAGCCCGGGCTACGTGGATTTCGAGCTCAACGGTGAGTCCGTAAGGATGGAGCCTCTGAACGTGAGGGAAGGGGCCCTTTGGTTCGTCTTTCGTGACGCAACGAGCGGCAAAGAGGTCTACCCCGCCGCGCGATTCTTGCGGACCGAGGCCCCGGATAACGGCGAGGTCGTGATCGATTTCAACCGTTCTTACAATCCACCGTGCGCCTATAACCCTTTCACCACTTGCCCGATGCCTACCGAGGAGAACCGGTTGGGGATGCGGATCGAAGCGGGAGAGAAAAAGTACAAGAAGCATTCGTAGATACCGTGGGGCGCGCGGCCCCGTGCGTCGCGTCTTTCGGTATTCGAACGGGTTGGACACCCGAACGACAAGGGAGGAGATCCATGAAACTGACTCGTAGCTCGGTCGCAGTCGCGGCCATCTGTTCGTTCTTGGCGGCCGATGCATTTGCCCAGCTCGGCTCGCTCCGCGGCAAGCTGGTTGACGAGCAAGGCAACGGTGTTGCCGACGCCGAGTGCCTCATCGAAATCTCCGGCGGCGGCGGTCGATCGTCGACCGTGAAAACCAAGAAAAGCGGTGAGTTCGTCAAAGGCGGGCTGCGGCCTAACGTCTATACGATCGTCTGCGAGAAAGAGGGTTTCAAGAAACTTCCGCTCCAGACACAGGTCTCCGCGTTCGATCAGGCTTATCTGGGTGAGCACGTGTTCTACGCGTTGCAGCCCGGTGAGCTCTCGGAGTCTCAGCATGCCCGTGCGACCGAGCTCCTCGCAGAGTTCAATATGGCCTCGGAGTCGGGCGATCATGCCGGGACGATCGTCAAGCTGAAAGAGCTTCAGGAAATGATGCCGGAGTCCGTCGAGGTGACGTTCAACCTGGCGAGCACTTACGAGGCGATGGGCGATAAAGACAACGCGATTGCTCATTACAAGAAGGCCGCGGAGGCGAATCCGGACTTTGCTTATGACTCATGGCTCGCGATTGCCGACATGCACGGCAAGGACAAAGAGTGGGCTGAGGCGACGGAATCGATGGGAAAAGCGATGGGCATCAAAGCCATCGATCCGGTCGCGATGTTCAACTACGCGGTCTACGCGCAAAACGCCGGCGACACCGATACAGCACAGTCGGCCTATGAGAAGACGCTACAGATCGATCCGGCTCGCGCGATCGCGTACTACCAGCTCGGCCTGATCGCCGTGAACCAAGAAGATGACGAGAAGGCGATCGCTCACTTCGAGCAGTTCTTGAGTCTCGCGCCGGACGATCCGCAAGCGGAAGCCGCTCGCGGCGTCGTCGAAGCTCTGAAGCAAAAAGGCAATCAGTAGCTCTCCGGTTGGGCGCCGGCGGAGCGACGTCTCTGCCGGTGCCATCGACTCTCTCACTTCACGTACTCTCGGGTGACGTCCACCACCGCGGTGGCATAACGATTCTCTCCTCCGACGTAATCGCGCATGAGGGTGAAAAACGCCCCCGATAGAGCGAGCACCGCGATCAAGTTCGGGATCGCACATGAGCCCACCGCAAGATTCGCGAACACCCACAGCCTATCGACGTCCGCCACTCCCGCGAACAGAACTCCCGGGATCAAGTAGCCGAACCGAAGCACGCGAAGCGCGCGCTCCCCGACGAGGTTACTCACGGCAGTGGAAAAGTAGATAAAGAACGCGATCTGCGTCGTCAAACAAAAGGTGAGGATGGCGAATGAGAGAACTCCGCCCGCCACCGACTCAGGAAACACCGTGGCGAAGGCGGCGATGACGAGCTCGATGCCGGATTCTCCCGATGAGAGGACGCCGGTCGACAGGACCGCAAACGCGGAGATGGTGCACAACACGAGAGTGTCGATCGCGACTTCGAACGCGCCCCACATGCCTTGCTGAAACGGATGCTCTGTCGTCGCGGTCGCGTGGGCAATAGGAGCCGTTCCCAACCCGGCCTCGTTCGATAACATCCCTCGGGACATGCCGTCACGGATGGCGGCGCTGACCGACGCTCCGGCGAATCCACCGACCGCAGGGGCGGGAGCGAAAGCGTGGTGAAAGATCAGTCCGAACACCTCAGGGATTCGCTCCGCGTTCGCGAAAAACACGATGAGCCCCGCAAAAATGAAAACCGCCGACATGAGCGGCACCAGCGCCTCCGAGAATCGTCCGATGCGCTTCACCCCGCCGATCACGACGATGGCGGTTACGACGGCCATCAGTCCGGTCACGACGAACGGGTTGATGTCGTAGGTGGAGAGAAAAGCTCGCCCGACGGTGTGCGATTGCAGCGTTGCAGCGACGATCGAGTTCACGAGGATCCCCACGCTGAATAGCTTGGCGAGGAACGACCACCCCAAGCCTTTCTCGATGTAGTACATCGGGCCGCCGAGCGTGTGACCGGTCGGGCGCACGTCACGGTAGTGAACGGCGAGCGTGATCTCGGCCGTCTTCGTCATCATGCCGAGGATCGCGAGCGCCCACATCCAAAAGATCGCCCCGGGTCCTCCGACGGATAGCGCGGTGGCGACGCCCGCGATGTTGCCGGTACCGACCGTGCTCGCGAGCGCGGTCGAGGTGGCTTGAAACGGAGTCATCTGGCCGGCTCGAGCACGGGTACCGAAGCGAAGTTTTCCCAGCGTGTTGCGGAGAATGTAGGCGAAGCTTCGGACCTGAAAAAGCCCGCTGCGGGAAGTGAGGTAGATCGATACGCCGGCGATGAAAAACATCGTCCACGGACCCCACAGGACGGCGTCGATCCGCTCGGCTAGCGTGAGAATGGACTCGACGAGCAAGTCGTCAGCCTATTGGAATTCCCGCATCCAGGCAAGCCGTGAGGACGCCGGCGGAGTTCGTCCCGGGCTCGGCGGCGCTCGGCGTGTCAGTAAGCGGCGACGCCTCCGTCGCGGCGTCTCAGATCCGAGCCGCCCTCGAGCATTCCATCCGCGAGATTGAAGAGGATCACTTGGGCGCAGCCGATCGCCTCCGAAACCTCTGTCCGGTGTCCCATCCCGTCGAGCAGCGACACCGTGTCGGGCGACAACGCGTTTGCTTCGAAGTGGAGCGTGTCGGGAAGCCATTGATGGTGAAATCGCCCCGCGTCGATGGCTTGTTGCGCGTTCATGCCGAAGTCGACCGTGTGCAAGATGGTTTGGAGGACAGTGTTGATGATCGTGCGCCCTCC
>JAJCXL010000239.1 GCA_029263435.1 Acidobacteriota bacterium
CTCGCCGGAAACACGGATCTCGTCGCGGTTCACGCGGTTTGTGAAGAAACGGTCTTTTGGGAAACGATGGAAGAGCTCAAGCGTGTCGGTGCGAGCGCCATCCTCGTGCTGCCCATCGAAAAGATGATGCCGTGAGCGAGATCCAACGTCTCATCCCGGTGGTGTGGGAAAGCTTGTCCCCCACCGAGAAACGTGAAGCGCTCGCTCGTGGTGCGTCCGAGACCGCATCCGAGATTGCCTCCCAGGTCCGGGTCATCTGCGACGACGTCTCGCAACGAGGCGACCACGCCTTGTTCGAGTGGACCGAACGCTTCGATGGTGTGCGCCTGGAAAGCCTCTCCGTCGACGACACTGAAATGGCTCGGACGCTCGACAGTCTGGACGCGAAGGAGCGCGAGTGTCTTTCCCGGGCCTATCGCAATATCGATGCGTTCCACGGAGCCCAGAGACGGGACGACCTCTCCGTGACGATCGAGCCCGGCGTTCACTGTCGGAGGCTTCGCCGTCCCATCGATCGAGT
Source organism: Acidobacteriota bacterium (assembly GCA_029263435.1). Classification (GTDB taxonomy): domain Bacteria; phylum Acidobacteriota; class Vicinamibacteria; order Marinacidobacterales; family SMYC01; genus JAJCXL01. The sequence continues at coordinate 521 of JAJCXL010000239.1, forward strand.
CGGGCTCTACGTGCCCGGCGGAAGCGCGCCGCTCGTGTCCACCTTGCTCATGCTCGCGAGTCCGGCAGCGATCGCGGGATGTCGCGAACGGATCGTCTGCACCCCGCCGGGTAAAGACGGTGAGGTGGCGGCACCCGTGCTCGCCGCAGCGGCGCTTTGCGGCGTGACCTCCGTGTTCAAAGTCGGAGGCGCGCAAGCCGTCGCGGCCTTGGCCTGGGGGACCGACACCATCCCGCGGGTCGACAAGATCTTCGGCCCGGGCAACCGCTACGTCACGGCGGCGAAGACATATGTCTCTACAGCCCCGAACGGCCCGGCGATGGATCTGCCGGCGGGACCGAGCGAAGTCTTGGTGGTCGCGGACGATGACGCGTCGCCCGCCTTCGTCGCCTCGGATCTTCTGAGCCAAGCGGAGCACGACGCCTCCGCCCGCGTAGTGCTCGTCGCGCTTTCGGCCTCTTTCGTCGATCAGGTTCGAGAGGAGCTCGACGAGCAGCTCCCAGGCCTTCCACGCAGAACCACCGCCGCCGCCTCGCTCGACCAGGCTGCCGCCTTCGTCGTCGGCGACCTCGAGGCTGCGATCGAGCTCGCGAATGATTACGCGCCGGAGCATCTCATTCTGAATTGCCGGGGCGCGGCCGGGCTGGTCGATGCGGTTCGTCATGCCGGCTCCGTTTTCGTCGGGCCGTGGTCGGCGGAAGTCTTCGGCGATTACGCGAGCGGTACGAATCACGTTTTGCCGACCGCGGGATATGCGCGCGCCTATTCGGGATTGAGCGTCGAGTCGTTCGAGAAGACCATGACCGTCCAGACGCTCACCGCGGAAGGAGCGGCACGCCTCGCGCCGACGGTCGAGCGCCTCGCAAGCCTCGAAGGTTTGCATGCCCACGCGGCGGCGGCGTCTTTGCGGCGTTTGGCCGTCGAGGCAGGTGAGGTCGACCGATGAGCGTCGTCGAAGCGCTCGCGCGCCCGGAGATCCTCGCCCTCGAGCCCTATGCTTCAGCTCGGAGAGACAACCACCCGGCCGCGAGCGCCGTCCGGCTCGACGCCAATGAGAGTCCGTGGCCCGCATTTCCCACCCAGCTGGGGCTCAATCGGTATCCCGAGCCCCAGCCGCAAGAGCTCGTGTCTCGCCTCGCGGACCTTTACGAAGTCGCACCCGAGAACGTTCTCGTGACCCGGGGAAGCGATGAAGCCATCGATCTATTGATGCGCGCTTTTTGTCGACCGGGGGTGGACGCGGTCGTGGATTGTCCTCCCACGTTCAGCTTCTACCGGGTCGCCGCTGCGGTGCAGGGCGCCAAGGTGCTCTCTGTGCCACGCGATGAGGCGTTTGCTCTCGACCTCGATGCCGTCGAGGCGTGTTGCAACGCGTCAGCGAGTCCGGTCAAGCTCGTTTTCATTTGCACGCCCAATAATCCGAGCGGCAACGCTTGCGATCCGGAGGCACTCGCGGCTTTGTGCGGACGGCTAGAGAACCACATCGTCGTCGTCGACGAGGCTTACGCGGAGTTCTCCTCGAAGACGAGCCTCGCGACTTGGCTCTCCGCGCTTCCGAATCTCGTGATCCTAAGGACGCTATCGAAAGCCTTCGGTCTCGCGGGTGCGCGCTGTGGTGCGACTCTCGCCTCGCCCGAGATCGTGCGGTTGCTGCGCTCGATCCTGGCGCCTTATCCGTTGCCGACCCCGTCCGTGGAAGCCGCCCTGGAGGCATTGTCACCTCACGGGATCTCCGTCGTACGCGAGCGGATTGAGCTGTTGGCCCAAGAGCGTGGGTCCATGTCGCGGGCATTGGCGAAGTGTCCGCGGGTCCAGCAGGTGCTCCCGAGTGAGGCGAACTTCTTGTTGCTGGAAGTCGACGATGGCGCGGCGTTCACTGCCGGCTTGCGCTCGGACGGAATCCTCGTGAGGTATTTCGGTGACCGACTTCCGCGCTACGTTCGTGTCAGCGTGGGCTCTCCGGAGGAAAACGCCCTGCTCTTGAAAGCATTGGGGGTGGGAACCGAGCCACGTGCGTTCACGAGAAGTGCGGTGGTCAGTCGGCGGACGAAGGAGACGGATATCACCGCGTCGATCCTTCTTCGTGCGACGGCCCCGATCGAGATCGACACCGGCATCGGTTTCTACGATCACATGCTCGAGCAAGTCGCGCGCCACGGCGGGTTCGGCTTGAGGCTTTCGTGCGCGGGAGATACCGAGGTCGATGCGCACCACACCGTGGAAGACTGCGCTCTCGCGTTTGGAGACGTGTTGCGCCGCGCGTTGGGTGACAAGCGCGGCATCGCCAGGTACGGATTCTCCCTGCCGATGGACGAAGCCAGAGCCACCGTGCTCGTCGACCTCAGCGGCCGGCCGAGCGCACGCTTCGACGGCGAGCTCCCGGATCTCCGGGTGGGCGGGCTTCCGACGGAGATGGTGCCGCACGTGTTCGAGTCTCTTGCGCAGAGTTTGGGCGCCGCCATCCACGTGAGCGTGGAAGGCGTGAACACGCATCACATGGTCGAGGCATGCTTCAAAGGACTCGGCCGTTGTCTGAGGCAGGCGATCCAAGAGGTCGGCGGCGACGTGCCTTCGACGAAGGGTGTGTTGTGAGACGCGCGCCATGAGCGCCGCTACCGCTCCTCGCGTCGCGATCGTCGATAGTGGCTGCGCGAACGTCGCTTCGGTCGCCTACGCGTTCGAGCGACTACGGGCGGAGGTCGTCGTTACCGATCAGGCTTCGGTCATCGAGAGCGCGTCGCACGTGGTGCTTCCCGGCGTCGGTACCGCCCAAGCGTTCATGGCGAACCTTCGCGCAGCCGACTTGACGGAGTGCGTTCGGCGGCTTCGGCGGCCCTGTCTCGGGATCTGTCTCGGCATGCAGCTGATGTTCGGTGAATCGGAGGAGGGGAACACCCAAGCGTTGGGATTGTTCCCAGGACGAGTGAAGAAGCTCCCCGGGGGCCGCGGCATCACCGTCCCACACATGGGTTGGAATCAGCTCGCTTTCGACCCGGCCGCGAGCGCGCTTCTCGAAGGCGTCACGCCTTCGGACTACGCGTACTTCGTGCACAGCTACTACGTGCCGGCGTCGGATCTCGCCGTCGCCACGACGACGCACGGTGTCGAGATCACCGCGGTGGTATCACGCGATAATTTTTACGGCTGCCAATTTCACCCCGAGCGATCCGCAGGCACGGGTGCCACCGTGCTGCGCAACTTCTTGGAGCTCTCGTGAAGATCTTTCCGGCGATCGATCTCATGGACGGTGCTTGCGTCCGCCTTCACCAAGGTGCGTTCTCGGAGAAAACGATCTATGCCGACGACCCAGTGGCGATGGCGCGGCGGTTCCAGGCGCAAGGGGCGGAGTGGTTGCACGTGGTCGATCTCGACGGAGCCCGCGAAGCGCGTCCCATGCAGACGGAGATTCTCGAATCGCTCGCCAAAGACACCAAGCTCGAGATTCAAGTCGGAGGCGGCATCCATCGCGCCGAGCACATCCGTCATCTGCTCGATGCCGGGGTCAGCCGAGTGGTGGTGGGGAGCCGGGCGGTGCTCGCTCCCGAGGAAGTGAGCGGGTGGCTCGATCAGTTTGGATCGGAGCGGATCGCTTGCGCTTTCGACGTCCACCTCGTGGATGGGACCCCCATCCCTTCGACGCGCGGGTGGCAGGATCGCGGAACGAGATCGCTGTGGGATATCCTCGCTGGCTACCGCGGCGCGGGCCTTCGTCACGTGCTGTGCACCGATATCGATCGCGACGGCACCCTTCAAGGTCCCAATCTCGAGCTCTATCGAGACCTCTTGAAGCGTGAACCGGAGCTTTCTCTCCTCGCATCGGGCGGGGTCAGCTCGCTCGAGGATCTCGCGGCGCTCAAAGCTCTTCCGGTTGACGGCGCCATCGTCGGCAAAGCGCTTTACGAGGAGAAGTTCACCTTGTCCGAGGCGCTCTCTTGTTAGCGAAGCGCATCATTCCTTGTCTCGACGTTCGAGACGGCGTGGTGGTCAAAGGGGTTCGCTTCCGTGATCACCAGGTGGTCGGGGACATCGTTGAGCTCGCCCGTCGCTATCGAGATGAGGGCTGCGATGAATTGGTCTTTTACGACATCACGGCATCCTCGGAACAGCGCATGGTGAGCCGCGACTGGGTGGAGAACGTCGCGAGAATCCTGGACGTCCCGTTTTGCGTGGCGGGCGGGATCCGCTCCGTCGAGGATGCCTCCGCGGTGCTGCAGCGTGGGGCCGAGAAGATCTCGATCAACTCCCCCGCTTTGGAGCGCCCCGGGCTCGTCAGCGATCTGGCCGATCGCTTCGGCACGCAATGCGTCGTCGTGGGCATCGACTCGATGGTCGAAGACGGAGCCCTCCGGGTCTATCAATACACCGGGGACGCCGAAAAGAGCGCGTGGAGCGGTCGAGACACGCTCGAGTGGGCGCGCGAAGCGGTGCGACGAGGCGCGGGCGAGATCGTGCTGAACTGCATGAATCGAGACGGCGTCAAGCGGGGCTATGACATCGAGCAGCTGACGGCGATGCGAGAGGCGGTCGATGTGCCTCTCATTGCATCCGGCGGGGCTGGGGAGCTTCATCACTTTCGTGACGTTTTCACTCATGCGCGCGTCGATGGCGCGCTCGCGGCGAGCGTCTTTCATCGACAGGAGATTCACGTGAACGAGCTGAAGCGCTACTTGAGCGAATGCGGGATCGAGGTGCGTCCGTGAACACCTTGGACCATGACGCGATTGACTGGAACAAGGGCGGGGGGCTGCTTCCCGTCGTCGTGCAACACGCAGTAACGCTCCAAGTGCTCATGCAGGCCTACATGAATCCGGAGGCACTGGCTCAGACCGAGAAGACCGGCAGCGTCACGTTCTACAGTCGCACGAAAAAAAGGTTGTGGCAGAAAGGTGAGACCTCCGGCCACACGCTCTCGGTTGAATCCATGCACCTCGACTGCGATGCCGACGCGCTCCTGATCCGCGCTCGACCCGCGGGTCCGACGTGCCATCGCGGGACATCGTCGTGCTTCGTCCATGAGACCGCGCCCGGCGTCGGTTGGCTCGCTCATCTAGAGTCCATCATCGCGTCTCGCAAAGGCGCGGATCCGGCATCGAGCTACACCGCGCACCTGTTCTCGGAAGGGGTGGAGAGGATGGCCAAGAAAGTCGGTGAGGAAGGCGTCGAGGTCGCGATCTCAGCGGCGACCGGTGATGGAAGGCTCAGCGAAGAAGCCGCGGACCTGCTCTATCACTTGCTCGTGCTGCTCCACGCTTCGGGCGCCGGCTTGTCCGACGCGATTCACGTGTTGCGTCGCCGCCACCGCAGTGACTGACTTGTGATGTACTCTCGTCGGTGAGGTGGAAGTGATGAGACGCTTGATGACTGCTTGGCTAGTGAGCCTACTGTTTGCGACCGTCGCGGCGGCGGAAGACCCGCGCGCGATCATGGAGCGGGTCGAAGCGGCCCAGTCGCCGGACCGGGGAGGCGTGGACGCTCTTACCCTCGCCGAGGTGATGGAGCGCTACGGTGTTCCCGGCGTGAGCATCGCGGTCATTCATGATTTCGAGATCCATTGGGCGAAAGGCTACGGGGTCGCGGATGTTGAGACGAGCGCGCCGGTGGAGACGACGACCCTCTTTCAAGCGGCGTCGATCAGTAAGCCCGTCGCGGCGATGGCGGTCCTCCGCGCCGCCGAGATGGGAAAACTCGGGCTCGATGACGACATCAACACTATCGTAGCGAGCTGGCAGCTTCCCGGAGACGGGTTTACGACCTCACGGCCGGTGACGCCGAGAACGCTCCTGAGTCACACGTCGGGCCTCGGCGACGGCTTTGGGTTCCCCGGCTACGACCCGGGCGCGCCGCTTCCCACCACTCTCCAGATTCTAGACGGCGAGAGTCCTTCGAACGTCGGCCCCGTGCGGATGGAGCGTCCGCCGCTCACCGGCTACAAGTATTCGGGAGGCGGTGTCACGCTCATGGAGCTCGCGCTCACCGATGCGGTCGGCAAACCGTTTCCGGAGATCCTGCAAGAGCTCGTCTTGGGGCCCCTCCAGATGACCCAAAGCGCGTACGAGCAACCCTTGAGCTCGAGCCGTGCCGCCCAGGCCGCACGCGCGCACGATGGATCGGGCAAGGCTCGTGATGTGAAATGGCACGTATATCCGGAGCTCGAAGCGGCAGGGCTATGGACGACGCCGACCGATCTGGCCAAGTTCGCGATTGAGGTGCAAGAATCGCTGCTGGGTGAGTCGAATCGTGTACTCACCCGACAAAGTACCCTGGAGATGGTGACGCCCGTCGGGGTGGGTGACTACGGCGTGGGCCTCGGCATCTCGAAGCTTGGTGAAGGGTGGTACTTCGGACACGGGGGCAGCAACTGGGGCTTCCGCTGCAACTTCATCGCCCACCGGGTGAAAGGCTACGGCGTCGCGATCATGACGAACGGAGACAATGGCAGCCTCGTCGTTCGCGAGCTTCAAGAGAGGATTGAGCGAGCCTATGGCTGGGACTCGCTCGACAAGCCGATCCCGCGTTAGAAATCCGCGCGGCTAGTCGCGAGCGACGGCGTCGTCTTTCAGGAACTGATCGAAGAACGCGAGCATGTCGAGCGCCAGCTGCCGACGATTGGCGAGACCCAAGACGTAGTAGTTCTCATCGTCGTAGGTTTTGTAGCGGTGAGGCTTGTATTGGTTGGTGAGCGCTTGCGCGAAGAGCTCCGACTGATCCGAGCCCGGGTAGCGGCCGACGCCATGAACGAGAAAGACCGGCGCTGAAATGTCCGCCACTCCATGAATCGCGGAGCTCCGACGCCATTGGTCTTCGTGGGTCGCGAAAGGACCTAGCTCGTAATCGAGGAGCTTCACGTGTCTGAGCTCGTTCTCGCTACGGTAGAAATGCACCCAGTCCGCATAGGCCGAAGCGGCGATCGCGGCCTGAAAGACGTCGGGCGCGATCGTGACCGCGTTCAAGCTCATGATCCCGCCATAGCTGGTGCCGGTGATGCCCATCCGGGTGTCGTCGATCTCGGGAAGGCTCTTCAAGTACTCGACGCCGGCGACGACGTCCTCGAGATCGCAATGTCCCCAACAGCCGTTATTGCCGTCTTCGAACGCTTTACCGTAGCCGGAGCTTCCTCGGATGTTGGGGTGGAGGACCGCATAGCCGCGCTGAGCGAAGAACTGAGCATCGCCCGATCCCCCCTCTCCGAACGGCTCGAACATATCGCGGTACTGACCGGTGGGCCCGCCGTGAATCCATAGAATGCCGGGAGCTTTCTTGCCCGGAGCGAGGTGAGGCGGGCGGTAGAGGTAAGCCGAGATCGTGAAGCCGTCCGAGCTTTGATAGTGAACTTTCTCGGGCACGACGAGTCGGGACTCGAAGTTTCCCGCCGGCATCGAGTCGGTCAGCTGCCGGGGCTCGTGGGTGCCGGGCTTGGCCGAGACGACGAAGAGATCCGCCGGTCGGGTGAGCGTCGCCATCGTGAAGGCTACCTTCTGACCGTCTGGCGACCACGCGGGGCTCGAGACCCGTCCTGGATCTTCGGACACGAGGGTCTGGGGCGCGCCGCCTGTCGTCGACACGACGCGCAAGTCGTAGCGGCCGTCGTGGTTCTCGGTGTACACGATCGACGAGCCGTCGGGCGACCATTGGGCCTCGTGCTGGTCCGCTTCGGCGGAGCTCATCGGGTGAGGATCGCCGCCGGCCAAAGGGGCGATCCAGTAGTTGATCCACCCGCTGCGGTGAGACGGGAACAAGACGCTCGTGCCGTCCGGGGACACTCGCGGATAGCCGAAGCGGGTGCCGGCTCCGTAGTCGAAGAAGTCGCTGTCGGACACGACGGTTCGAGCATTGGCGCCGTCCGCGTCCGTGACGATCACATCGTGATCCGCCCAGGCGTCATCGAGTCGAACGTAGACGAGTCGTTTCGCGTCCGGGGTCCACGTCGGAAAGACTTCGTAGCGTTTGTCTCGTGTGATCCTACGGAGCTTTCCTTCAGGGACGGAGACGGTCCAAATGTCGTAGTTACCGTGGCGGTCGGAGGCGAAAGCGATGAAGCCTTCGTCCGGCGCCCAGGTCTTGGAGTTGATGCGCGCCCCCAGATGAGTGAGCTGAGTTTCGGCTCCGTCCTCGGCCGACCAAAGCCAGATCTCCGGCGAGCCGCTCTTGTTCGAGACGTAGGAGATCCACCGGCCTGCCGGAGACCCATCCGCCATCTGTGACGAGAGAAAGTGGCCGCTACCGCCGAGATGGATGGGCACGCGAACCGGCGCTTCGCCATCCGGCGAGAACATCGCGAGACCGCCCGCGAAGCTCGAGGTCATGAGGATGCTGTTGCCGTCGGGCGCCCACTGGGGCGCGCCGCTGACGACGGAGGTGATCGACAAGAGCTGGTCGATCGTCAGGGGTTCGGGATCGTCCTCGGCGTCGCTGGCGCTTGCGAAAAGGATCGCGAGCACCGCGACCACGAACGCATGCCTACGACGGGGATGGCTACGACGTCGGTCCCGTGCGCGATGAGAGTCCACGTGTCGTTAGTAGGACGGCTAGACTGAGGCGCCGAACGACTGCTCGAACAGCGCCGCCACGGCCTTGCGGCCCGCATCCGTCAGCTCACGCGTCCCCGTTCCGCAGACCCGTCTCTTCTGAATCCGAGGCGTCTCGACGCGGTCCCAATCTTCACCGTTCCAGTGGAACCAGCTTTCCTGCTTCTGGTCGTAGACGTGTAGTCTTTTGTGAAAATGGCGAGCGAGCTCCGCGCCCCAACCGGTGCCGCCTTTGACGGTCTTGTCGTCTTGGAGCTCTCCCACGACGAAGACGTCGCCCGCCGTCGCCACCTGATGCCAGATCGATTTCAACAAGCGTTGAAACTTCTCGGTCTTGGGAAACGACCGATGCAGCTGCGCTTGAACGTAGGCTTCGCTGACGGCCCCTCGCTCGAGCTCTTCTTCGGTAAGCTCTACCGCACCTCGTGGCCGGGTCGATTCCCGACCGGCGAACGTGAAATGGACCTCGTCCAGCCCCCAGCGTTCAGCGGCCTCACCGAAGCAAGCCTCCGCTCCCGCGGCGCCTCCGGACAAGAGCGTGCAAGATTTCGCCGGAAGCTTGTTCGCGACATCGGCGGACTGGTCGGAGACGAGCCGCAGAGTATCGGTGTCGAGCTGCAAGTGAGTCTCGGAGGGCTTGTCTTCATCGTGGTCTTTGAGAAGACGCACACTCACGTGCGTGCCCTCGGGCTCGAGAAAGACGGCCAGGTCAATGAGATCTTTGAAGTCGGCGCACGGTGTCGGGATCTTTTCGGGGTGTTTCGACGTCCCCTCGCGATGGGTTTGAGCGGTCATCCACAGCTCGGCGCCGAGGCGCTTCGCGATCGACTTGACGGCTCCGATCTCCGCGGCAGTCGCCACGACGCTGCCGTGCTCCCAGTCGAACCCATCCATGAGGATCACGCCCGGGGTAAAGTCGAGCTTGTCTTTGAAGAGGGATACCACTTCTTGGAGGCGCTCGTTGGGGGAGCTTCCGTCGGAATAGGTCTGGATGAGTCGGTGCCGGTTGATGAGGGCTCTGACTTGAGCCGCGTCTTCGAGGCCGTTGGCCTGAACGAGATCGTCGAACAACGCGTCGTACCACGACTGCACGTGCTCGATGTCCTGGCCGAGTCCGATATGTAGCACCGATCGCTCACGCATCGCATCGTCGAGGCCGACCTGAACGAGAAACGCGGTCTTACCCACACCCGCGCGCGCCATCACTACGCCCAGGTTTCCGGGGCCCAGACCCTCTCGGGTCGAGCTCTCCAGGATCCGAAGTGGGCTCTTTTCGTTGACTTCCTTGCGAAACATTTTCGTGAGACTCCTCAGCTTGCTTTCTTCTTGGCGGCCTTTTCGACCAACTCTTCTTGAATCGCGTCAGGCACCGGAAGGTAGCGCGAAAACTCCATCGTGAAGTCGGCTTTGCCCTGGGTGGCCGATCGCAAGGTCGTCGCGTACCCGAACATCTCCGCGAGCGGGACCTCCGCTTCGGTCAGCGTGATACCGTGATTTTCCTGCTGTCCGATGATGGTGCCGCGACGCTGCATCAGCGTCGTGAGCACGCCACTCGCGTGCTCGGTGGGGCCCTCGATGCCGATTCTCATGATGGGCTCGAGCACCTTGGGTCTTCCTTTGTCATAGGCCTCGCGCCATGCGGCGCGTGACGCTTCTTGAAACGCCACGTCGGACGAATCGACCGTGTGGCTATTGCCGTCGCTCAAGACCACCCGGACGTTTACCACCGGAGCTCCAATTTTGCGACCTTCAGCGAGCATGGACCGCATGCCTTTTTCCACCGAAGGAATGAACTGTTTCGGGATGGCGCCGCCCTTGGTCTTGTCCTCGAACTCGAATCCCTCCGAGCTCGGCTCGAGGTAGCCGACGACCCGGCCATATTGTCCTGAGCCGCCGGTTTGCTTTTTGTGGGTGTAGTCGAACTCGACCTTCTTGCTGATCGTTTCCTTGTAAGCGACCTCCGGCGGGGAGACTTCGACGTCCACCGCGTATTCGCGCCTCATCCGCTCGATATAGACTTCGAGTTGAAGCTCGCCCATTCCGTGAATGACGGTCTCACCCGAGTCCGGGTCGGCGCCGGCGCGAAAGGTCGGGTCTTCCTTGGTGAATCGAGTGAGTGCTTTCGTCAAGTTGATCTGTGACTTGTTGTCCACCGGCTTGACCGAGAGCGAGATGACCGGAGCGGGGACGTGCATCGACGTCATCGCGACTTGGAGCTTGCCGTCGGTGAACGTGTCGCCCGTATTACAGTCGAGTCCGAAGATCGCGACGATATCGCCGGCGGCGGAGTCTTTGATCTCCTCCATCTCGTCGGAGTGCATCTTCACCAGCCGTCCGACCTTGGAATGCTTGCCGGTACGGGTGTTGACGATGACGGTGTCGCGGTTCATCTGACCCTGATAGATACGGACGTAGGTGAGCTGGCCGTAGCGTCCGTCCTCGAGCTTGAACGCCAGGCTGACGAGACTCTTCTCCGGGTCGCTTTCGAGCGCGACCTTCTGCTCCTCGTCGTCGTTGGAGATATCGATCGCTTCGTTCTGGACGTCGGCAGGTGCGGGCAAATAGGCAACGACCGCGTCGAGCAAAGGCTGGACGCCTTTGTTCTTGTAGGCCGAGCCCACCATGACCGGCGTGAGCTTGAGAGCGATCGTGCCTCGCCGGACAGCGTCGACGATGAGCTCTTCGGTAACGTTGTCTTCGAGGGCGGCTTCCATGAGCTCATCCGAGAACATCGAGAGCGCGTCGAGCATCTCTTCGCGATAGCTCGCCGCTTTGTCTGCGAGCTCCGCTGGGATGTCTTTCTCGACGAGGTTTTGGCCGAACTCGCCCTCGAAGTAAATCGCCTTCATGCGGATCAAATCGACGACGCCCTCGAATTTGGTCTCGAGCCCGATCGGAAGCTGGATGAGGACCGGATTGTGTCCGAGCTTCTCGCGCAGCTGATCGCGCACTCGGACGGGGTTCGCACCGACGCGGTCACACTTGTTGACGAACGCGATCCGAGGGACGCGGTAGCGGTTCATCTGGCGGTCGACGGTGAAGGACTGGCTTTGCACTCCGGCGACGGAGCAAAGCACTAGTACGGCGCCATCGAGCACTCGCAAGCTTCTCTCCACCTCGATCGTGAAATCGACGTGGCCCGGCGTGTCGACGATGTTGACGTGGTGGCCGTCCCACTCACAGTGGGTGGCGGCGCTCGCGATCGTGATGCCGCGCTCGCGCTCGAGCTCCATCGAGTCCATCTTGGCTCCGACGCCGTCCTTGCCTTTGACGTCGTGGATCGCGTGTACTCGATCAGTGTAAAAAAGGATGCGTTCGGTCAGCGTTGTCTTTCCGCTGTCGATGTGTGCTGAGATCCCGATGTTGCGGATCAAGCTGAGGTCTTTAATCACCTTCGAAATCCTCTCTGAAACAGTTGTTCAGGACAAGCTCTCACAATAGCTCGAATCGCTGCGACATAGGTGAAAGTAAGATGTATAAAAAACAAAAAACCGTGCCAATAGGAAGAATTTCGAGGTCGGTGGGGCTTTTCCGCCCGGATGAGACCCCGTGGATGGGCGGCGGTCGACAAAAAGCGCTCTTGGCCGTCTTTATGGCCGCGCTCGTGATGCTGTCAGCGGGGTGCTTCGGGCCGGGGCCGCGAGACGCCGGGCTCCCCGCCGATACCGTGCTCGTCAACGGCAACATTATTACAGTCGATGACGCCGACGCGGTCGTCGAGGCGGTCGCGATCCGAGACGGGCGGATCGTCGCCGTTGGAACGAGTGAAGACGTCGCTCGCTATGTCGGCGCGGCGACTCGCCGAATCGACTTGCAAGGTCTGACGGCGACGCCGGGCCTTCTCGATACGCATTGCCATTTCGCCTCGGGCGGAGCGGCCCTGCTCTACGTGCTGAACTTGAGCTATCCGAACATCGAGAGCGTTGAAGGCGCGACGGAGATGGTCAAAGACGCCGTCGACGAGACGGGAGCGGGTGAGTGGGTGACCGGCCGCGGTTGGGACGAAGGGAAGCTTCTCGAGCGGCGCTACATCTACGCACGCGATCTCGACCCCGTTTCGCCCGACAACCCGGTGTTTTTGACGCACACGATGGGCCACTACGCGGTGGCGAACAGTGCCGCGCTGAAGATGGCCAACATCACCCGGGACACGCCGGACCCGTTCGGCGGCACGATCGATCGCGACGCGGACGGTACCCCGACCGGAGTCTTGAAGGAATCGGCGCAGTCGCTCGTGAGCTCTCTCATCCCCGAGCTCAGCTTCGAGCAGAAAAAAAGCGGCATCGCCCACATCGCTCGAGAGTTCAACAAAGAGGGAATGACCGGGCTGAAGGATCCGGGCATCTTTCCCGAAACCTGGCAGGCCTATCAGGAGGTCCTCGCCGACGGTGAGCTGCCGGTCCGCGTCTTCGCTTTGTGGCGCTCTCGAGGCTCGATCGAAGCCGCTCGGGATCTCATCGACCGCGTCGGCCCTTTCACCAAACCCTATCTCTCGACGGGTGACGACCATTTGATCTCGGGAGGGATCAAGCTTGCGATCGACGGTAGCGGCGGTGCCCGCACCGCGTGGCTTCACGAAGACTGGAACAAAGAGTCCACGGACACGGATGTCGGCAATCACGGCTATCCGACCACCGAGCCCGAGATCTTGCGCGAGCAAGTGCAGATGTATCACGACGCCGGTCTACACGTGAGTATTCACTCCATCGGCGATCGCGGGATCGACTGGGTGATGGATTCCTACGTTCGCGCGCTCGAGAACACCCCCACCTCGGGACTTCGTCACGGGATCATCCATGCGAACATCCCGACCGATCGGGCCGTCGACCTCATGGCGGAGCTCGAACAGAAATACGATGCAGCCTATCCCGAGCCCTCGGCCACGTTCACGTGGTGGATCGGTGATACCTACGCCGGAAACTTCGGGCCCGAGCGCGCGCTACGGCTCAACCCGTTCAAGACGTTCTCCGACAAAGGCATCCCCTGGGCCAACGGATCCGATTTCAGCGTCACCCCATTTCCCGCGCGTTACGGCCTCTGGTCGTCCATGGCGCGCGAGACCCTCCTGGGTGTCTATGGCGAGAACCCCTACGGCAAGGACGAGGCCGTAGGTATTCACGAAGCGTTGCGCTCGCATACGATCTGGGCCGCGCGCCAGATGTTTCTCGAGAACGAGATTGGCTCGATCGAAGTGGGAAAGTATGCGGACATTGCGATCTGGGACCGAGATCTCTACACAGTAGAGGTCGATGCCATCAAGGATCTGGAATGCCAGATGACTCTGTTCGAGGGAGAGATCGTCCATCACCGCGATGGAGCGCCGCTGACGGTGAGCGAGTGAGCTCGTTTCCATCTGAGTCCGGTCGAGTGGAAGAAGACTTGGCTTCGACGTCGCTGAGAACATTCGCGCACGAGGCTGTCGACTGGATGTTCGATTATCTCGGTGACGTTCCCGGCGACCCGATCCTGCCTTCTGACCCGCCGCGGGTGATCTTCGATCGGTTTCGAGAGCCGTTGCCCGAGACCGGTGTCGCGCCCTCGGAAGTGTTGGAAGCGTTCCAGCGCGAGATCGTGCCTTGGACGACGAGCCTTCAACATTCCGGGAATCTCGGCTACATCCCGAACTCGGCCACGGTCGTTGGGATCGTCGCCGACTTGCTCGCCTCGACCCTCAATCAGAACGTCAGCATCGTCCGCGGCGGACCCTCGGCGGCCGCCGTCGAAAAACAGGTCATCGATTGGCTGCGCTCATTTCTCGGTCTGACCGAAGCCGGGGGCGGAGGCATCCTGACGAGCGGTGCCTCCATGGGAAATCTCATCGGCCTGACCTTGGCGCGCGAGCACGCGCGTGCGCGCGGAGGCCCCGCGCTCGTGTTCTACGCGTCCGCGGAGACTCATAGCTCGATCGACAAAGCGAGACGGTTTCTCGGATTCAGCGAAGAGGCTCTCGTGCGTGTCCCGACCGATGACGTGTTCCGTCTC
>JAJCXL010000240.1 GCA_029263435.1 Acidobacteriota bacterium
GGCAGCGGTCCTTCCCGAGATGGGCGGCTTTGGCCTCAAGACGCTCACGGGCACCCCGGGGAAGAGGCGCAGCCAACACACCTATTTTTCCATTCTCTATTTCGACATCGACACCGGCGCCCTGGCCGCGGTGATCCCGGCAAGCCACATGACGGGTATTCGGACCGGCGCGGCGAGCGGCGTCGCCACGAAGTATCTGGCGCGCGAGGACGCCAAGACCCTGGGGTTGATAGGCGCCGGCTTTCAAGGAAAGCACCAAGTCTCGGCGATGAGAGAGGTCCGGCATATCGAACGGGTCCTAATCTTCGACGTCTCGCGCGAGCCCGCCGAAGCACTCGCCCATGCTCTCAGCACCGAGGGACTCGAAGCTAGGGTCGTCGACACTGCCGAAGAGGCTGTCCGGGGATGCGACGTCGTGTGCTCGGCGACGACAGCAAAAGACCCTCCAATCCTGGGCGATTGGCTCGAACCGGGAACGCACGTCAATGCGTGCGGCGCGAACGCGCCGACGAAACGAGAGATCGATGACGAGGGTTTTCGTCGCTCCAAAGTTATCGTGGATTTCCGTGAGCAAGTTCTCGAGGAAGCGGGCGATCTACGGCATGCGATCGAGGCGGGTGCTATCGTGCCGGACGACATCCACGCGGAGCTCGGTGACGTCGTCGCCGGCAAGATGGCTGGACGCGACACGGCGACAGACATTACATTGTTCAAATCCGTGGGGGTCGCAATCGAAGATATCGCCGTCGCCTCCTGGGTCTACGAACAGGCTCGTGCGAAAGGCATGGGCATCGACCTCTCGTTCCAATCGTGAGCGTCTCAACCTGACGACGACACTGACCGGATAACGACCAAACACCATGAGCGAAGCTAAAGAACGTTTTACCTCGAAGTGGGGCATCATCCTGAGCGCCATCGGTATGGCCGTGGGCACCGGCAACATCTGGCGATTTCCGCGGGTGGCCGCGGAGAACGGCGGAGGCGCGTTTCTCATTCCGTGGGTGCTGTTCATGTTCGCCTGGGCGATCCCTCTGCTGCTCGCCGAGTTCGCTCTCGGCAAGACCACCCGGCGCGGGCCGGCCGGCGCGGTCGGAGTCTTGGTGGGAAGAGGCTCGAACTGGATGGGCGTCTTCGTAGGAATGGTCACTTGTTTCATCACGTTCTACTACTCGGTGGTGACCGGCTGGTGCTTGAAATATTTCGTCGTCTCGCTGGGGACCAGCTTCAGCGCTGAGACAGCAGAGAGTTATTGGACTCGCTTCACGACCGATCCGGTGCAACCGGTCGTCTTTCACGGGCTCGCGCTCATGATCGGATGCTTCATCATTTTCAAAGGCGTCGTCCGAGGTATAGAAAAGACGAACCGCATCCTCATCCCGGCACTGTTTCTCCTTCTCATCATCGCGGCGGTTCGCGCGACGCTCCTTCCGGGAGCGGGCCAGGGTCTCGCTTACTTGTTCACGCCGAACTGGTCGGATCTCGGCAACTACCAAGTTTGGCTTGCGGCCCTGACGCAATCCGCTTGGAGCACGGGTGCGGGTTGGGGATTGGTCACGACCTACGGGGTCTATCTCCGCAAGCAAGATAACTTCACGCTGACCACGTTCACGACTGCGTTCGGCAACAACTCCGCCTCTCTTCTCGCCGCCATCGCGGTCATGTGCACGGTGTTCGCGGTCTTGCCCGAAGATCAAGCCCGGCTCGCGCTAGGAGCGGGCAACGAAGGTTTGACGTTCATCTGGATGCCTCAACTGTTTTCTTCCATGACCGGCGGGCGCATCTTCCTCCCCATCTTCTTTTTGTCACTCAGCTTCGCGGCGATCTCGTCTTTGATCGCGATGCTCGAGATGGCGACGCGAATGATGATGGACCTGGGCTTCACCCGAGCTCGAGCCGTGCCCGCGGTCGGTTTCACGGCGTTCGTTTTGGGGCTGCCCTCGGCGTGGTACATGGGGTTTTTCAAGAATCAGGACTGGGTATGGGGCATCGGGCTCATGGTCTCGGGCTTTTTCATCTCGGTCACGGTCATCAAATATGGCGCCGCTCGCTTCCGCGACGAGCTCATCAACACGGAACAAGAAAAACGCCCCATCGGGAAATGGTTCGTTTGGGTGATCTCTATCCTGGTCCCGGTCGAGTTCGTCGCGATGATCACGTGGTGGTTCTACCAATCCGCGACTCAGTTCGACCCCGATGGATGGTGGAAGCTCATGAGCGAATCGAGCGTCGGCACCGTCGTCATTCAGATGACGATCTTGATCGGGGCGCTCTTTCTGACGAACCGGCTCTGGGTGGACCGGATGCGCCCGGAGAAAAGAGGCTAGCAGTCCGTCGTGAAAGTGGGGCTGCTAGGACGACTCGCGGGCCCCGCGCGGTATTCGGTAGCCCGCAATCACGACGGTCACGTTGTCCTTGCCGCCCTGGTCGAGTGCTTTAGCAACGAGAGCCGCCGAGGCAGGTCGAGACGCGGGCTCCCCTTTCAAGATCTCGCCGATCGTCTCATCGTCCACCATATCGTGCAGACCGTCCGAACATAGAAGCACCCGGTCTCCATCTAAGAGCCGCAATCGATGGATCTCCGCTTTGGCTTCACTCTCGTTTCCGCCGAGCGCATTGGTGAGCACGTGGCGTAATCGGTGGGTCTCCACCGCCTCCGGTTGGATGATTCCCGCATCCGCGAGACGTTGAGCTTGCGTGTGATCGCGCGTGAGCCGGCTCAGGACGCCGTCTCTAAACAGATAGGCGCGGGAGTCCCCCACGTGGACGATGAACAAAGTGTCGCCGACGCTATAAGCGCCCGTCATCGTCGTTCCCATTCCCCTGAGCTCGGGGTTGAGACGCGCTTCTTCGACCAGCCGCTGATTGACTTCGCGATAGTAGCCCGAAGCGCGCTCGGAGACTTCGTCCGCGTTGTCCTCATTGAACCGGAGAATCCAGTCCGGCACGTGCACGACGATATTGATCAGAGCGGTGATGGCCAGTCGGCTCGCGATCTCGCCTCCGACGGCTCCACCCATGCCGTCCGCGACGATCGCGACATAGCCGGTCTCGTCGAAACGCCCCGGAGCAGCATCTTCCGGCAAACTCGTCAGGAGCGTGTCCAGGTGGCGGCCGGAGCGGGCGACGAGATAGTTGTCCTCGTTGTTCTCTCGCACCCGACCCACGTCCGATTGGGCGCCGATGTCTACCGTGACCATGGAGGACGGCGGTCGCTCGCTCTCCGGTGCGTGAGAGAGCGGAAACTCCGTGGTGTCCAGCTCGCTAGGATCTGTCATCTCAGCCCCCATAGCTCGTAGCCGAGCTCACTCCAGTTCATTCCCACCGGACGGATCTCTATCTCGATCTCGCCACCACGCCGCGCAATTGCCTCGGGGAGGAGAAAGTCCGACTCCACCACGGGGGTATGCTCATCGATGGCTCCATCGTACCAAACGCCGATCCGCTCTCCGTCCACCCAAACTTCCGCCTCCTGACGGGCTCGGGGCCGGTAGAACCGTCTGAGCCGAAGGTGCGACTGCGGGTCCCCTGCCCGTAGCGTGAACCGGCGAGAGCCCGCCGCGCCGTCCGCCTGAAGCGTGTTCTCCTCGATCGAGTCGAGTTTCTCCATCACTTCCGGACGGGAGTAGTAGTACGCGACACTCGAGTACATCGCGGTCGCGGTGTTCTCGGCCCCGTGCTCCGTAGAAACGTGGATACCGTTGACGAAGGGAATCCCACCCACAAAAAACCGATAGACCGACGTCGCCGCACTCCATTGGAAATCGACTTGTCGAAGCTCACGGGTCACGGGCTCACCGTGCATGGGGAGCGAGTAAGGGTTCATCAACCATTCGTTGGACCAACCTCCGAGATACTCGTCCTCATGGCCGGTGCCGTTGAAGACCGGATGACGTCGGCCATCGAGACGAATGCGAAGATCTCCCTCCCACCACCTCTTGAGCTCCGCGCGCAGAGGCTCGACCGTCATCATCTGGCCCAGATAGCGACCGCGGCCATCCGCGTCGAGGATCCGATAATCCTCGCCCTCCGTCGTCGGCCACTCCTTTCGGAATCGCGCGTGAAGGTAACCTGTCGCCTGCTCGTCATAGACGTTCGGCTCGAGCCCCACTTCCCACCAGAGCTCGGGGATGGGGTCGGGATTCTCGTTCACGAGCTCGATTCGAGCCGATCGCCAAAAAGGCATCGGGAAATAGAAGTAGTACGGACCCGAGCTCGACATTCCGAGAGGAGCCGCATCGACATCCGTCTCTCCCAAGCCGGAGCCGAAGAAGTGTCCCACCGGGGCTTGCACGGCGGGCTCGCTCTGACCGTCCCAATAGATACGCAACACCAAGTGCTGTAGCTGATAGGCCGTGAGGGGAAACAGCGGGTTGAGACGCAAGGTGCGGATGACACCGCCGCCTTCGCGCTCGAAAACGAGACTGCGCGAAGGTTGCGGCTCACCATCCGGCATCAACGGAGCGGGAGGGCTGACGGTGCCGTTCACGATCTCGAGGTTCTCACCGCGAGGCGGCCCGGTACCCGCTTTCGCCCAGAGCGTCTCCAAGACGCTCACATCCTCACGGCCGGTCCAGCTCGTCACCAGACGGTCGGGCGCGTAGGTATGATAATAGGCATTATAGAAACCGACGCGCCGTTCGGTCGTGATCTTCAAGCCCTTTTGAAAGGGAAACGGAAGATAGGTCACGTAACCGCCGGTACTTTGAAACGCGTGGTAAACGAAGGGTGGGACGAAGGGTGGATGGCGGCCGCTAAAAAGCTCATCGGCGTCCATATCCACCCGCGGCGTCGCCTCGCCGTCGAAGTAAAATCGGATTCGGCCCCACCCGAGCGGGCTTCGTCCGTTCACGCGACTCGTGAACCATAGATTGTAGAGGGTGCCGGGCCCCTTCACGTCGAAGATGACATGCTCGCCGCGCTCATCGACATAGAGGGCGGAGTACGTCCCGTCGAAGCCGTCATCATTGCCGCCCGAGCGGTCGTAGCTCGACACGTAATGCGCCTGGACTGCGTGCGCGGACGCATCCAGCACCGGAAGATCCGCGAGTGCCGGGACCAGCTGAGCGAGAACAAGACCGAGGGTCATCGTTGCCATCATCACGAAGCTCGCCTATCTCGAGAACGCGTCGTCGAACGACCCGGTGCCCGGGGCATCGAAATCGATGCGCTTGACGAACGCGCACGCTTCGCGAGCGCCGTGAACCCGGTCCATCCCGTTATCTTCCCACTCAATCGAGAGCGGACCCTGGTAGCCGATGGCGTTGAGGGCGCGAATGATACCGTTGAAATCGATGTCGCCCCGCCCCGGCGAGCGAAAGTCCCAGTGCCTCCGTCGGTCGCCAAAATCGAGATGCCCGCCGAACGTTCCGGATGGACCGGGCGTCTTGCGCCACGACACGTCTTTGACGTGCACGTTCCATATACGATCCGAGAAGCGGTAGAGAAACTCGATATAGTCGACCCCTTGGTAGCCGAAGTGGCTCGGGTCGAAGTTGAAGCCGAACGACGGATGGTGGTCCAAAGCCTCGAGCGCCCGCTCCGCCGTCACGGTGTCGAAAGCGATCTCAGTCGGATGGACCTCGAGGGCGAAGCGAACTCCGAGCTCTTGATAAGCGTCTAGAATCGGGGTCCAACACCGCGCGAACTCGGCAAACCCGTCATCAATCATCTTCTGCGGCGTCGGTGGAAACGCGTAGAGGAGCGGCCAAATGGGGCTCCCGGTGAAACCGACGACGGTGTCGACCTCGAACGCCTTGGCGACTTCGCCCGTTCGGATCATCTCGTCCGCGGCACGCTTGCGTACTCCGTCCGGTTGACCGTCCCCCCACACGTAAGAGGGCAAAATGGACTTGTGGCGCTTGTCGATGTTGTCGCATACGGCTTGCCCCACGAGGTGCGCCGAGATCGCAAAAGCTCGGAGGTCGTGTTTGTCGAGCAGCTCGCGCTTTTGCGCGCAATAAGCGTCATCTTCTACGGCTTTGTCGATGTCGAAATGATCTCCCCAGCAGGCGAGCTCTATCCCGTCATAGCCCAACTCGTGAGTGAGCTTGCACATGTCTTCGCAAGTGAGATCCGCCCACTGTCCCGTGAAGATCGTCACCGGTCTCGTCATCTACGCTTCTCCGAGTCGAATCTTAGTCCACTGCCCATCATGGGCAGAGCTTTGCACCATCGCTTCGATGAACGCCATGCCTCGGACCCCGTCGTGCACACCTGGGCAATCGAGCGCGTCCCCGTCGACGAGTGCACCGTGGAAGCTGCGATAGAGGTTCGCGAACGCCTCGATGTATCCTTCCGGATGACCCGCGGGGAGCCGGGTGGCGCCCCCGGCAGCGGAGGACAAGTGGCCGTAGTTGGCACCGCTGCGGAGAGTTTCTCGCGGACGGTCCGGCCATTTCATCAAGAGCGTATTGGGCTCCTCTTGGTGCCATTCCAGGCCGCCACGCTCGCCGTAAACTCTCAATCGAAGGCCGTTCTCCTCACCGATCGCAATCTGGCTCGCCCACAAGACACCACGGGCACCGCCCGCAAGCCTCAAGAGCGCGCTCGCGTCATCGTCCAAGCGCCGGCCATCGACGAACGTCGTGAGCTCCGCCGAGACTTCCTCGATCGTCAGACCGGTGACGTACTCGGTCAGATGCGCCGCGTGGGTGCCGATGTCCCCAACACAACAGCTCGCGCCCGCACGGGCGGGGTCGGTACGCCACGCCGCCTGCTTTTGTCCGGTCGCCTCTAGATCGCCCGCGAGCCAGCCTTGCGCATACTCGACGACGACCCTCCGAATCTTTCCGAGCGCGCCCTCCGCGACCTTGTGTCTCGCTTCTTTGACCATCGGATAGCCCGAATAGTTATGGGTGAGTCCGAACAAGAGTCCCGTCTCGGCGACAATTCGTTCGAGCTCTCGCGCGTCGGCCAAGCTCGTGCACAGAGGTTTGTCGCACATCACCGGAAAGCCGGCTCGAAGGGCCGCGGCCGCCGGGGCGAAATGTTCGTGGTTCGGCGTGACGATCGAGACGAAGTCCATCCGGACGTCTTCGGGAAGCTCTGATTCCGCGGCCAGCATTTCGAGATAGCTCGGATAGATCCGATGCTCCGAGAGGAGCAAGTCCCGCCCGGACGCGAGCGAGCGCTTCGGGTCGGCACTGAACGCGCCGCACACCAGCTCGATCCCACCGTCGAGGCCAGCAGCCATGCGGTGCACGGCACCGATGAAGGCATCTCGCCCTCCTCCGATCATCCCCATCCTGAGCTTGCGTTTCATCGACGACCGATATGTTACCAGGGTCGCTCATCGAGTCGAATGGAGCCGAGGGTGCGACGGAAAAAGTGGCACCGCCGCCAAAGGGAAGCTACACTGGACTCCCATCGAAAGAGAGGAGGCCAAACTTATGCTTGTACCCACGCGCTCATTGACGTTTACCGTGCCTCGTCTCGAAAGCCCGTAGCGCACACCCGGCCGACGACTGGCCCAGCGCGCGAGCGGCAGCACGCACCGAGCTTCGAGTCACGCGGATAGTTGACTGCGAGTGGCTTTCCGGCCACTCTTCGGGAGAATCATGTCTAAAGACAAGCAACCGCGGCTCGGAAATGACGAGCCGCAGCATCACAAATTGGAACAGCTGAACAAGCAAGTCGAGATGGCCGTCACCACGGCGCTCGCGTGCAGTGCGGACCACACCCTTCGAGAGCTCGAGTGCGAGGGCGTCACGCCGATTCACGGAGGATCGTGTTTCAGAGTCACGGTTCGGATGACGATGGACTCGATGGAAAGCCCGGACCAGGTCCTGGAGCGACTGAAGCGCGCGCGCGGCTACCTGCGCTCCGAGATCGCAGACTCGATCCATCGGAAGCGAACACCGGAGCTCGTCTTCACGGTCGCGGCTTCTAACGACCACCCGACAGGCGCGTTCGAGAACGAGTATCGTCCATCAATTGGCGCGGTGTGGTTTGGGGATGTGCCACTTCGTGGGCTCCCCTCCCGCCGCGCCGTCATACACGACGAGCACTTCGAATGCCTCCGGCTGCTCTGCGAGGACGAGCAGCCCTTCCGCGGCGGAGCCCACTGGCGCAGATATCGAGCCAATCCGAGTGGTCGTACCCAGAGGCGGGTCGGTAGGTTGTCGCGTGCCCGGCATGCACGTCTGTCCATCCCAGAAATAGACGGCCGAGGATAGCGACGGTTCCCCGACCGGACCGGCCAAGACGAGAAACCCGCCCTCGACCGCACTCATATCCCGAAGCCCCCGTCCCTCCAGAGAAACGTAGCGGAGCTCGCCACTTAGCGGGCGCTCGGGGTCGAGCACCAGCACCGGCGTGAGCCCGTGGCGAAGCACCGGTCCTCGAAACCCCACGAATAGCCGCTCTCCATCGGAGGCGAGCGCTTCGATATCGATGCCGTTCTCCTTGCTCGGGATCTTCTCGAAGTGCTCGAGGACGGGGTCGCGGCCCAAACGCTTGCGTAGCCCAACGACCTCTCGAATGGGTTTTGCGAGCGCGCCCGTCACGGCATCGATCTCGATCCGGAAGAGCCGATCGCGGCTCCGCTCCCTGTCGGGCGACTCCTCGACGAACCGACTGAGATTGTCTCGATAAGCGCGAGTGGCGTTAGCGACGCTCTTACGACGATAAGAGTGAGAGCCCACGACATAAAAGACCGAGGCGTCGCCGTGTCGAGTGATCGCCTCGATATCGATCTCGTCGCCCGCGTCTTTCACGGGGAGCTCGATGGAATGGAGGAGCTCATAGCTATCCGTGTCATCGATCCGCCGCAAGACATCGACCGCGTTGGTCTCCGAGTCCTCGTCCACCTCGTCGGATCCCAGTAGCAGGAGCGAGCCGTCCTTCGTCGAAGCGATGGCACTCACGTCGGTCGGCGCACTCACGACGCCTTGAAACTCTACCTCCCCTGCGCGCTCCAGGACCTCCACCCGGCGCACGTTCAAGAGCGCCCTTCCGTCCTCGATCCGAATCTCGAACAAATCCCCATAGGCTTCAGCCGAACGCTTTTGGACGCCCAAGAGCTCCAGTAGCTCCGGTACGGTGTTCGAATGACCGACGATGAGGATCCGAGAGCCCGCCTCACCGGAGCGCAACGTGTCGATGAAGGTTTTCCACTGGGCAGGCATCCACCCCGATCCCCCGTAGGGTGTGATCTCGACTCCCGATGCGAGAGCGGCTGGGGCCGCGGTCTGCATCGTTCGCACTGTCTGCGTGGAGTAGACGGCGTCGAGCGGCTCGGCTCTCAACGCGTAAGCCAGCTCTTGGGCGCGACGGAGCCCTGTCACCGTCAATCGATCCTGTGGGGGGCGATCGGCATGACGCACGACATATACCGTCACGACGTCCGCCGCACGGGATAAGAAAGGCTGCCAAACCCACGAAGCGGCGAGAACCGAGAGCACCAAGGCGACCTTGTGACGGGACAGAACGAGCATGTGGATCCTCCTCGAGCCGAGCACGTTTCCTAGGTGCTATATGCTATCGCCGTTTCCGGAAAAGACTGCACCTTGTTGCGAAAGGATCGACCCTAGATGCGAACCATCCTCTTCGTCTCCGTCGTCGCTCTCGCGGCAGGCGTCACCTGCCAACCGACCGGAAATCCCGAAGCGACCGAGATTTGGAAGCCGGTCCCCGTGCTCGTCCGCACGCCGTCCGACGGTGTTCCGTCAGATGCTATCGTGCTGTTCGACGGCAGCGATCTCTCCGAGTGGCAAGGAGACTGGACCGTCGAAGAAGGGAGAGTCACGGTCGTCCCCGGCTCGGGGGATCTCGTTTCGAGGCGGGATTTCGGCGACGTCCAACTTCACATCGAATGGAGGGCGCCCGCCGAGATCGAAGGCGACGGTCAAGACCGCGGCAATAGCGGCGTGTTCCTGATGGAGCGCTATGAAGTTCAAGTCCTCGACTCCTTCGATAACGAGACCTACGTCAACGGACAGGCCGGCTCGATCTACAAGCAACACGTGCCGCTCGTCAACGCGTCTCGCCCTCCCGGAGAGTGGCAAAGCTACGACATCATCTTTCGCGCGCCTCGCTTCGCCACCGACAAAGCCGTGGTCGAGCCCGCGACGATGACGGTCCTGCACAACGGCGTGTTGATTCAAGACCACGTCGAGCTAGCCGGTCCGACGGTGTACATCGGCGAGCCGGTCTACGAAGCTCACGAGACCAAACGTCCGCTGATGCTCCAGGACCATCAAGCTTCGGTCAGCTATCGCAACATTTGGATCCGGGAGCTGTAACCCGACGGGTCCTCCTCACTCGTCGTGGAGGGCCAGCACCGGCTCGAGCTTGGAGGCGCGTCTCGCAGGGATCCAGTTGGCCACCAGCGCAACGATGATGAGCAAGGCCGCCGTGCCCACGAAGGTCGCGGTGTCGGTGGCGCTCACACCGTAGAGCACGCTCGACAGCGCGCGGGTCGCGAACAGCGCGACGCCCACCCCCAGCAAGCAGCCCAAAACGACGAGCGTCGACCCTTGCCGAACGATCCGCGTCGCGACGTCGACGCCTCGAGCGCCCAGCGCCATCCGAATCCCTATCTCCCGGGTGCGCTGGCTCACCGAGAACGACACCACACCGTAGAGTCCCATCGCCGCGAGTGCCAAGGCGAGCGCGCCGAAGACACTCAGAA
Source organism: Acidobacteriota bacterium (assembly GCA_029263435.1). Lineage (GTDB taxonomy): Bacteria > Acidobacteriota > Vicinamibacteria > Marinacidobacterales > SMYC01 > JAJCXL01. The sequence goes on from JAJCXL010000240.1 coordinate 10,631, forward strand.
GCATCGCGCTCATCCGAGCCGGGAACAAAGGCACCTCGAGGTTCTGCGCCATGGTCTTGGCTTCGAGAAAAGCCAGCGAGCCGTCCAGAGCCATGAGCTCAGCACGGGCCGCGCGGAGGGTAGCGGCGGGATTACCGCGCGCACGGGTCACGAAGCTCATCATCGGCGAGAAGTCCTGGGCGAACGAGAAGTAAACCTGCGGACGTGGATCTTCACCGAGGGTTCGCACCTTGATATCTCGCGCGATCCCTAGGACCTCCAAGCTCTCCTCGTTACGACCACGCGTCACGCGCTTTCCAATCGGGTCCTCTCCCGGCCAAAAGAGCCGCGCGGCGGATTCATTCAAGATCACGACGCCGGGCGCCCCCTCGATATCCGTGGGGCCGAAGTCCCGCCCCCTGAGAATCGGAATACCCAGAACCTCGAAGAAGCCGGGCGCCACCGTGGTCGAATCCAGCGCGGGCCAGTCGGCATCGCGCAGGGGCTCTTCGCCGACGGGCGCCAGGGTCCGAGTCGACACTCCCGTACCAAGTGGCAGCTTATCCGCGAGAGTCGCGCGCTCCACGTCGGCAAGCGCCTCGAGCCTCTCGACCGCTTGCTCGAAAAACGCCCTACCCCGCGCCTCGTCGTAGCCATGAAGACCCAAGTGAGTGCTCAGCATCGCAATCTGCTCGGTCTCGAACCCCGGATCGATCGCCTGAGCGTTGCCAACGCTTTGCAACATGAGCCCAGCGCCTATCAGCAGGACGAGCGAGACCGCCACCTGGCCCACGACGAGACCGTTGCGAAGACGTTGCCGGTCGGATCCGCCGGACGCCCCGCGTACGGAGCCCAACACCGGCGCGAGACCCGGCCGACTGGCGCGAAGAGCCGGGACGAGGCCGAAGACGATCCCCGTCAATAGTGACGCACCGAGGGTGAATGCGAGCACCCTGGCATTCATGCCGAGATCGAGCGCCAAAGGGACTGGGATCGGTGGACGAAATGCGAGGATGAGCCGAGTCGAGCCGTAAGCGACGAGGAGCCCCACCAACCCGCCCAAAAAAGATAGCAAGAGGCTCTCGGTGAGCAGCTGCCGCACGAGGCGAAATCGAGTGGAGCCGAGCGCCATGCGGATGCCGACTTCGCCTCGACGAGAGGACGCGCGAGCGAGCAAGAGGCTCG
>JAJCXL010000241.1 GCA_029263435.1 Acidobacteriota bacterium
TCGTCCAGTTGTTCTTGGCGGTGGCTACCATTTCCACCACTTCGCGCATCAGCACCTCGTTGTCGAACACGACGCCGTTCTTCACCGTCCATCGGACGCCTCCGCGACGCACCATCTCGTCGTGCTCCATCGTCAGTGCTCCAAATGTGTATAGAAATCTCAGATTCTGGAGAGGATTTCCGTCCACGATGGCGAGGTCGGCCTTATGACCCATTTGCACGAGTCCGAGCTCTGGCTTTCGGAGAATGAGGGCGCTCGTTCGGGTCGCAGCGCGCAGAACTTCGAGCGAGTGGAGCCCCGCTTCCCTCATCAGCTGAAGCTCTCGCACGTTCGCGATCCCGCTCGTGTTCCAGGTGAAAGGGTCGTCCACTGCATAGCCGAGCGTCCCCCCTCTCACGTGAAACTCGCGAATCACTTCTTGCCACCGGCGATACATATCCGCCCAGACCGCTTCGTCGTCCGAGCTCCAGTCCCAGTGCTCCGCGGCGTGGTTCAGCGGGCTTGGATAGAACCAATCCATGAGCACCGGATGGGTGTACGTCTCGTGCCATGGCAGCCCCATCGCGCGGTTGATGTCGCGATTCGCCTCATAGGCACTCATCGTCGGGAGCATCGCCACGCCGGAGGCGACGAGGCGATCCACGATCTCACCGAGCAAAACATCAGTGGGCGCCTCCTGCCAGATCTCACCCGCGGCTCGGAATCGATCGGATTCGTCGTTGTAGTTGAACCCAGCCGCGAAAGACTGGACTCCGTTGCCGAGGGCGGACTCCGCGTAACCATAGTGATGCTCGAGCATCGTCACCCCGAGCTCCGCGGCCCGCACCGCGTTGACCACCGCGATATCCGATGGCGGCAAGTGCACGGTCGTGATCCCGCCCGCTCGTTCCACTGCCTCGCACACTGCGGCGAAGAGATCTCGGTTCCACGCGAGGCTTCCCACTCGGATGACGTGGGCACCCTCGGACATGAGCTCGGCGGCGAGCTCGGGCGCTCGGGCCGGGTCATACCAGGGCTCGATCTCGGCGAGCGGCGGCTGGTGACCGGGGTCGCGGGAGCGACTGGGTCCCCAGTCTCGGATCGGGAGCATACGGGGAGCGACGATCTCGTTCGCGTCCGACTTCGTCGCCTCCGAGAGCGCCTGGGCAAAGCCGCGACCCGCCCCGTTGACCATCGTCGTGACGCCGTGGGCGAGCTTCATGTTGTAGATGTATTGCAGCGGTAGAGGCTCGGTGCGCACGTGGGTATGTAGGTCGATGAGACCCGGCATGACGTACATTCCGGTAGCGTCGATGACGCGATCGCCTTCGGGCGGCGACTCCCCCGCGGCGCGTCCGAGGACACCGTTCATCGAGACGATCTGAACGATGGTGTCGTTTTCGATCACGATGTCGGCGGGGCCGTAGGGAGGCCCGCCGTGGCCGGGCACGATCATCGCGTCTTGGATCACGAGCCGCTCGTAGGGGCCGTCGGACTGGCTTTCGGCCGAGGCTGGAACGAAGCTCATGAGGGCCACGAGACCTGTCGTGAGTAGCAACCGTAGCCAGCTCATTCCGGCACCGGCGCAAGGGTTTGGACGATACCGTCTTGTTTCATCAACGCTTCGACCTCCTCGATCGTATCCGGCATGAAGTCGGTGAAGTTATCGACTCCATCCTCCGTCACCACGACGGTATCTTCCATCCGAACGTAAAGCCTCTCTTCGTGCACCCAGAGCATAGGGTCGACCGAGAAAACCACGCCGGGCTCGAGCGGCTTGTTGCGATAGTTACCTACATCGTGAACCGCGAGTCCGACCGGATGTGACATGTGGCCGCGGAAGTCGAGAGCCTCCTGACACGCTTTCTCATAGAGCGGGTTGTCGAACTCCATCCCGTCGAGCACGCGCGCCATCTCCTCCCGAGCACCGTCCATCACTTCATCCGCGGTGACCCCGGGCCGGATGCGTTTCATCAACGCTTTGCTGTAGGAAACGATGAAGCCGTAGAGGCGACGTTGGCCCGGATCAAAGCTGCCATTCACCGGCCACATCCGAGCCACGTCGCTCGTGTAATAACGGTAGTCGGGCGCGTAGTCCATCAACACGAGCTCGCCGTCCTCGAGCGCGGCGTCGTTGCGATAGTAGTGACCGAAGTAAGCGTTGGTGCCGGCCGCGGTGATGGATCGATAGCCTTCGCCTTGCGCCCCGTTGACTCGAAACACATAGCGCGCCGCGGCGTCGAGCTGATACTCCATGACCTCGGGAGCGCTCGAGCGGATCGCTTCCATGATGCCGAGTCCGGCGAGCTCGCTCGCGCGACGCACCAGCTCGACCTCTTTCGGGCTCTTGACGATCCGCATCGGATCCAGAATCGGTGTCAGATCTGCTATTGCAAACTCCGGATAACGGGTCCGAAGAAGGTGAATGAACCGTCCCTCTCGCGAGGGCGCTCCATCCCATGGATCCGAGACGATAGCTGCCCGGCCGATGAGGTTCTCGTCCCTGCTTTGCGCACGCCCTTCCGCCGGACTCCTGAAGGTATACAGGGTAGGCGCCGGTGGGCGCAGGGCAAATGAGTAGAGCTGTCGCGCGAGGTTATCGTTGCCCAGGACGTCGTCGACACCGGTGAGCTCCTTGACGAGCTCCGCGTCCTCCGCGGAAAGCGTCTTTCCTTCCCCACGTTCCTTACGGGCGTCCCGGTGCGGGAGGAACAGGATGGAGCGCTCCGCTCTCCCATCGAGCAACAAGTAGCTCTGGGCGACTTCGAGCCCGGTGAGGTAGTAAAACTCGTTCGACTGCCGGAAGACGACGAAGCCGGGCTGGGTCGCCGCGCCTTGAACGATGGCAATGGCGTCGTCTCCGATGGCTTCGAGCACGCGGGCGCGACGAGCACCGAGCTCTTCCGCCGAGAAGTCTTTTTGATACTTCGCGTCGTCTTGAGAGGAGGCGGAGCCAACCGCCACAAGGAGATTCAAGACCATCAACTTTCGAATCATCCTGTGCTTCTTAACATACATTTTGACCGTGGTAGTCTCGGCCATGGTCGTCGTGCTCGAAGCATTCGCTGCTGCTACGCTCTTGGTCGTCGCTCCCGCCACAATGTGCGAGGGGTTGTCCGCACTCGATCTCCGCGATGCTGACGTCATGGTGGCCGAGTCGGTCCCCGCCCGGGAAGGCCTCCCTGCCTTCTGTCGGGTGACGCTCGAGGCAACCCCTTCCGCCGACTCGAACATCAACATCGAGATCTGGATGCCGGCCCAAGGGTGGAACGGTCGCTTGCTTGGAGTGGGCTCGGGCGGCTATGCCGGCGCCATCGAGCGAGGCGGACTGGCGACGGGTCTCGCCTCGGGCTACACGGTCGTGACCTCCGACATGGGTACCTCGCCGGCGTCTGGAAGCACCGGGGCGCCTCATCTCATCGGTCACCCGGAGCGGTGGAGCGATTTCGGATGGCGGTCTACCCACCTAATGACGGTGCTCGCGAAACGCGTCGTCGCGGAGTATTACGGCAAGAGCCCCGACTACGCGTACTTCTCCGGATGCTCGACCGGCGGCATGCAAGGGCTCCGCGAGGCGCAGCAGTTTCCGGATGACTATGACGGCATTCTCGCGGGCTCGCCGGGGAGTAATCGGGCGCGGATCCACGTTGCGATTCTGTCGAACTATGCCGAGGCGCAGCGGCACCCCGACTCAGCGCTGAGCGTGACTCAACTCGAGCGCGTCCATGACGCGGTCGTTCAGGCTTGCAGCGGTCCCGACGAGTCCTACGTCGTCGACCCTCCTTCTTGCGCGTGGAAGCCGGACGCGCTCAGCTGCGACGTGACGTCGATCGAAGGCTGCCTGAACGCGCACCAACTAGAGACCGTAGAAGCTTTGTACCGAGGTCCCGTGAATCCACGGACCGGCGAGTCCATCTTTCCGGGCCTGTCCCGAGGGAGCGAGCTCGGATGGCGCGCCTACATGCCGCCGGCGGTAGCGCGCGGTGAGATGCCGTGGCTCGGAGTGTTCCAATGGGTGTTCGGTGCCGACTGGGACTGGAGGGAGTTCGACTACGACCAAGACGTCACGACCCTCGAGACCGTGCTGGGGCCGTTCTTCGTGGCGACGGACCCGGACCTCAGCCGGTTTCGAGACCGCGGAGGAAAGCTCCTGCTCTACAACGGCTGGGCCGATTGGCTGTCCGCGACCACTGACACCACCGACTACTACTCAGCGGTCGTCAACGACATACGCCTCGAGGAGTCGTCCGACGATGTCGCGGCACTACGTGCCACGCGTGACTTCGCGCGGCTGTTCTTGTTCCCGGGAATGTCTCATTGCAGTGGTGGAGAAGGACCCGATCGCTTCGACGGGTTGACCGCGCTCACCGAGTGGGTCGAGCGAGGCAAAGCTCCCCGCTACCTCATCGCCACGAAGATCTCGGAAGGGGAAGAGACAGAAAGGGCAACGATCTGCGCGTTCCCCGAGCTCCCGCAGGAGAACGGACGGTGCGAGGCAGGTCCGCGGTAAGCGTTTCCAGACAAAAAAAGGGGGGCTCGAAAGCCCCCCGGTAGCTTGCGGTTAGCTAAGCCCTTCTAGAAAACCCACTTCAGGCCGAGCCGGAAAGTAATCGGCGCGAGCAGAGTCGTCGGATTCTGAAAGCCAGAGCCGATACGAGCCCGATACTGTTGCACGGTGTCCGCGTTGAAGACGTTGAAGATCTCCGCAATCGGCTCCACGAAGGCGCTCTGACCCACGCTGATCCTCTTGCGCACGCTGACGTTCAAGTTGTTCGTGAACGCGTCCGCGCGGTCGGTGCCTCGCTGGGCGACACGTACCACCTCGGTACCCTGATTGAGCCCGGAGACGTTCAATTCCCGGTTCATCGGCTCTCCGGCCCGCCCGCGATAGTTGAACGAGACCAAGACGTCTTTCGGAAGGTTGTACGTACCCGAAAGGGTCAGGATCCACGGGAGGTCGGTGAAGACCGAGCCGTTGTCACGGTTTATCGTGGTGTTCGGATTGTTGAAGTCGATCGTGGTGTAGTAGCCGTCCGACTGGTCGAAGCCTTTGTGGCTTCCCACCGTCAAACCACCGAGAAGCGACCAATTGTTGGACATGCGTTTGCGCACGTCGAACGATGCACCGTTGTAGTTGCTCTGGAGCACGTCGACGTTCGTGATTTCACGATCCGTCGCACCGATGAAAGCCGGATCGATGTTGTACACGGTGATCGTGCTGGGACCGTCGATCGGATCGTCGTACGCTTGCTCTTGCGGAAAGTACGCCGAGGAGGGACGGTTTCTATCGACTCGGGCAATACCGTCGCGATGAGCCCGGTACACATAGTGCGCGCTGACCGACACCTCGTCCGTGAGCTGGTGGTCGACGCCGAGATCGAACAAGTCGCTATACGGGCGGTTGGTGCCGGGATCGAAGCGGGTGCTGGCGCCTCCGACGAAGCCCTCAGCGATGAACCGGGTAAGGTCGAGCTCCGGGCTGTCGGTAAAGCCGCCACTCGGTCCGCGAGCGAGGAAGAGGTCGCCGTCGAGATCGTTCCACGGAACGGTGCTCGTATTGCCGCTGACAGGGTTGACGCCCTGGGTGAACTGCGATCCGGTTTGGATGTAGCTACGACCGTAATACGCCTTGATGGCGGTCCGACCGTCTCCGAAGAGGTCGTACGCCGCGCCAAGACGCGGTGCCGCATTTCCACCCCAATCGGGAACGCTCTGAGTGATCTCAGCGAAATTCCGAACGGGAGTCCAGGGACCGGCCGGGCTCGTCTGAGCAGGCACGGTTCCCGTGATGCCGTCGAAGCGAATCCCGAGGTTCAGGGTCAGCTTCTGACCAATCGTCCACGCATCCTGGACGTAGAACGCCCACGTGTTCAGACGGTTGTCGGACTCCACCGGAGTGTCGAGCAGGATTGCCTGATTGCCGACACCATCGATGGCTTCCAGGCGGATGCCTTGATTGGCGAAAACACGTTCCTGAAACCGCTCGCGACCGAACTGAACTCCGAACTTCAAGTCGTGATTGCTGTTGTCACCGGTCAGGAAATAGCTCATGTTCGCGTTGAACTGATTCCGGTGGTTGGGGTTGAAGTACTCGTTCTCCGCGGCACGAAGCGCTTGCCCCGTTCCTTGATCGGTGAAAGCAATGTCGTCCCCGCTCACGGCGTCGTTATAGAAGTAAGGCGTCTCGCCCCACATCCGACCGAAGCGCACGTCCAACAGAGCCGAGTCGCCCATCAGGGTGTTGTAGCTGAGCACGACGTTTTGGGCCGGCTGCTTCTGGAACGACGTGGCCGCCTCTTCCGCGAAGCTCTCGCCGGTCCGATTGCGATGGTAGCGGTACTTCCAGTTCTTGTTCGCCATGACGAAGAAGCGCGAGTTCTCGTTGATCTGGTAGGTCGCCTTGCCCATCAAGTTCGTGATGCGGTTGTCGTCGATGACCTGACCGCCGTCGGGACCCAAGCCTTGCGTACCTGGTAGGAACTGATCCAGTCTCCACCATCGGCCCGCCGTAAAGAACCACGCTTTGTCCGACATGATTGGACCACCCAGCGTGCCTTGAAGATCATAGGCGATGTCGGTCGGGTTGCCGCCGAGTGAGGACTCGTCCGGCGTGTTGGTGCCCTGCATCGCGTCGTTGTTGAAGAACACCGACTGGTTACCGGAGAGATCGTTTCCACCGGACTTCGTCGTCATGTTCATGTAGACGCCGGCGACATCGCTCTCTGCCGACATGGCAGACGTCTGGAAGTTGTACTCCTCGAACATGCCGAAGTCGTAATACTGCATCGTCCAGCCGCCAGAGCCGCCGGGCCAGTTCACTTTGAGCCCGTCGATCGAGAAAGACTTCTGGCTGTTGGCCGAGCCCATGACCTCGAGCGAGTACTGCTGCATGCCGCGGTTGCCGCCGACATCCATTTGGCCCGTGACCATGCCGGGCACGAGACCCGCCATCTCCCACGGGTTGCGCCCGGTAGGAATGTTCTCGTAGAGGTCCTCGTCGATATTCGTGGACGTGATGTTCTGCCGCACGTCGACGACCGGGGACTCACCGGTAACGGTGATGGTCTCTTCGACGCCGCCGACGCCAAGCCTCACGTTCACGGTGGCCACCCTGGAGACGGCAATCTGGATACCTTCCCTCGTGACCGTCGAAAAGCCGGTGAGCACATAGCGAGCCGCATATCTTCCGGGCGGAAGCGAACGAAACGTATAGGTGCCCCCTGGACCGGTGACTCGGGTCTGGGAGTTGCCAATTAGTGCGGGGCTAGTGATCGTCACGGCCACGCCTGGCAGGACACCGCCCTGCTCATCGGAAACGGTACCGCTGAAAGTACCGTATTGCTGCTGTGCAGCCGCAATGGATACGGTGGCGAGAAAAATCGCCATCGTCCAGAGCAAGTTTCTACATCTCATGAGTTCACGCTCCTGTTAGAAAGGCATCGAATGATGTAGCTCGAGGTGTGTCGCCTGATGTTACGTAAGGAACAGATGCAATTCTGGTTCCTTACTGAGTCCGACTCGGAGTTTCAAAGACCGGACACGTGAAAGCACTGTAACATAGTCGTTTAGCGAAGGCACCCATGTTCTTGCACGCGCGGAGGGGTTGACGGGAATCTGCGGATCCATGGATACCGATCCAACAATATGGATCCCAACGCGGGAGAATAGCCGACTGGAGGATTTATCCACGTGAGAGGTTTTGTGTTGCTGTCGCTGGCCTCATGGGCGCTAACGCTCGTCGCGCCGGCGGCGACGGCGAGCACGAAGCAGATGGCCGCGCTGCTCGAGCGCATCGCTCGTGAGGCGGATCCAAGAGACAACCTCTACCTCAACGACGAGCGCGCCGCGCTCACCCAGCGAGAGCTGGAAGGCGTCACGGATCCGTCGACCCGGATGCGCGGCCTCTATCTCCTCGCCCCGGAGCTCCTCTTGAGCGGCGACACCGAAGGTGCGCTCGTGGCGCTTCGAGAGCTCGACGCGCTCTTGGAGAGGTCATCGGAAGCGAGCGCTTCGACCCTCCGGCGGGATATCGAGGAGCTGATCGGCGTCTCTTACTTGCGTCTCGGCGAGCAGCAGAATTGCTTGGAGCACGAAGACGTCGAGGCGTGCCTGCTGCCGATCCGCGGCGGGGGCATCCACCGCATCGAGACGGGCTCGCGCGCGGCCATCGAACAGTTCGAAAGTATTTTGTCCAAGCATCCGGAGAACCTCACCGCGCGTTGGCTATTGAACCTCGCTTACATGACGCTCGGAGAGTATCCCGAGCACGTGCCCGCTCGTTTTCGGATCGATCCGGCCAAATTCGAGTCGGACGAATCGTTTCCGCGATTCACCGATCGCGCGATGGATCTAGGCATCGCCGTTTCCGGACTCGCGGGGGGCGTCGTGGTGGAAGACCTCGACGGAGACGGAGATCTCGACCTCGTGTGCTCCTCGTGGGGACTCACCCATCCGCTGCGTGTGTTCAGAAACGACGGCGGCGCTTTCACCGACGTCACGGACCAGGCCGGACTCGGCGGCATCCACGGCGGCCTCAACCTCGTGCACGCGGACTATGACAATGACGGCCGCGCCGATATTCTCGTGCTGCGAGGCGCGTGGTGGGGCGCTTCCGGGCGGCATCCGAACTCCCTGCTCAAGAACACGAGCACCGATGAGACGCTGCAGTTCGAAGACGTCACCCACGAAGCGGGGCTTGTCAGCTTTCACCCGACCCAGACGGCCTCATGGGCCGACTATGACAATGACGGCTGGCTCGACCTGTTCATCGGCAACGAGTCCGAGCCCTCGGAGCTTTACCGAAGCAACCGCGACGGCACGTTCGCGGAGATGGCGACGGACGCGGGCATCTCTTTATCCGATCACGTGAAGGCCGTGTCGTGGGGCGACTACGACAACGACGGAGATCCCGATCTCTATGTCTCGGCGCTGGGCGCTCGCAATCGACTCTACCGAAACGACGGAGACGACGGCTTCGTAAACGTTGCAGCGGAGGCCGGCGTCGAGCAGCCGATCGCGAGCTTTCCCGCGTGGTTCTTCGATTTCGATAACGACGGCTGGCTGGACGTGTTCGTCTCCGGCTACGGCGTCGCCAACGGTCCTTTCGGAATCGACTACATGGAGCTCGAGCACAAAGGCGAATCGCCCCGGCTCTACCGAAACCGGCGAGACGGGACGTTCGAGGACATTACGAAAGCCGTGGGGCTGGACCACCTGTCCTTGACGATGGGATCGAGCTTCGGAGATCTCGATGGCGACGGTTATCTGGACTTTTACCTCGG
>JAJCXL010000242.1 GCA_029263435.1 Acidobacteriota bacterium
CCGCAGAGAGGAGATGAGATCGGTCTTGACCGACGTCAATGCGGGGGCGAGCCCGAACACGATGGCGGCGAGCGTCGAGACGAAAACCGTGTAGAGCACGACCGTTAGATCCACGCTCTGGTCGACCCAAGCCGGAATCTCTACTGGGATGAGGAGGGGGAGTGCGCGCACCCCGAAATAGCCGACGAGCAAGCCGCTGACGCAGCCCATCGCTCCGAGGACCAGGCTCTCGCTGAGGAGCAGTCGAACGAGCTGAGCACGGCTCGCTCCGAGCGCGGAACGCACGGCGATCTCTCGACCTCGGGAAACTCCATGGGCGAGGAGAAGGTTCGCGACGTTCGCACACACGATGAGCAGAACGAAAGCGACCACCGCCAACAGCGTCATCGACAAGACCCGCATGTCGCCCGCATATTGATCGCGCAAGGCCAGGATCGTGAGCCCGCGATCCTCGTTCGAATCGGGATAGAGCTCTTGCAGCTGGGCGGCGATGGGTTGGAGAGACGCTCGGGCGGCTGCGAGTCCCGTGCCAGGGTCGAGACGGGCGGTCGATCGTAGGCCGTGCGCCGCTCGGGCGTCGCGGGCTGGGTAGTCGGCCAACGTCGTCCATATCCGGGTCAGCTCCGGGAAGGCGCCGGAAGCGGGGATCACCCCGATGACGATGCGTCTCGAGCCATTGACGATGATGGTACGGCCGACGATGTTCGGGTCCTCGCCGAAGTGGCTACGCCACAGCTGCTCGCTGAGGACGACGACGGGGTCCGCGCCGGGCTCGTCCTCGTCAGCATGAAACGTGCGCCCCAAGATCGCGCGGACGCCGATGACGTCGAACAAGTTTGCCGACACTCTTCCGCCGCCGACGCGGATCGCCGTCTCACCGTCCGAGACCGCGAAAGGCTCCCAGTCGTGCACCGCGATGCTCGCGAGTCCGGTCTTGGTGAGCGAAGCGCGGAGGTCGACGAAGTCCGGATAAGACAGGCTGTCGAGCCGTCCACTCATTTCCGATGCGCCGTAAATGCTCACCAACTCGTTGGGATTTTCATAGGGGAGCGGCTTGACCAAGACGCTGTTGACGAAGCTGAACAAGGTCGTGTTCGCCGCGATGCCGACCGCGAGCGTCAGCGTCGCAGCCGTGGTGAACCCCGGCTTTCCCATCAAGGAGCGAAAGGCGAACCGTAGATCGTTCCAGAGGCTACCCATGATCGAGTCTCCGCGGCGAGCCCGCGGGGGTCGCTGGATGTTGGCTTGGGGGGGCTTCGGCGGATGTTCGACTTCGAAAAGCTCATCGAACTCGAGCCCGGTCCCGTCCAGAAGTTTCTGTCGGGTCTTTCCGGTGACGTAGACTCTTTTTCCGTTTACCAGATCCGACAAATGGCCACGGCCGAGCCCCATCCGCTGAGCCCAACGGTTGAGGCTCATCGGACTCTCGGCGAGCCTTCTCGCCAGGCATCGGTGCTTGAGCTTGACTCTCATCGAAGACGATTTCGTTTTTTTCGTGTGCGCACGGCGTTTCCCACGCCTCGCTATAGAAAAACTACCACCAGAAGCCTTCGAAGGTTCCGTCTGTCTTCGACGTAAGCACGAGAAAGTGCTCGCAATCGCTCGCGGACGGGCGGTTTCTCGAAGAGATCTCGAGCTTAGCGGATAGGCGAGTAGTCGGTGGCGTACATCAGCGTTGATTCGACGTTGTCCACGATCGGACCGCCAGCTTTGACGCGAGACGCTTCATAGGCCTCCTGCCATTGAGGGTCGTCTCTGAAGGCCTGCCAGGACGTCTCCCGGGCGGAGGCGCTGTCGAAAGCGAGGATGTAGATGAGAGTGTTGTCCTGATCCGCGGGGGTCCAGTAGCCGACGAGCTTCATTCCGTGTTTCACGAAGAGATGATTCGTATGGTCTCGAAACCGCTCGTGAAGGTTGTCCAGCAGACCTGGGTTCGTCGTGTAGGTCCGGATCTCGAAAATCTGGGCTTTGAGGTCTTGTCCGGCGGCATCGTGGACCGCGAGAGTATGGCTTGCGACGAGCGCGACGGCGACAGCGACGATTCTAAGCATGGAGCGTCTCCTTCAGTATTCCCGACTGGGAATGACACGGTTCTTGAGCTTCCGTTCGGTGAGATAGCGTTCGGCATTCTCGAGCACGAGGTCCATGGTGCGTGGGATGTATTCGACCGCGTCGTCGGAAGCCACGTGCGGCGTCATGATCAAATTCGGGGTGGACCACAGGGGTGAGCTCGAAGGAAGAGGCTCCGGATCGAAGACGTCGAGCACCGCGCCTTTGAGCTCGCCTCGCACGAGCTTCGTCCGAAGCGCGTCGTAGTCGATGACTTCCGCGCGGCCGAGATTGATGAGGGACGCGTCACGCTTCATCAGATTGAGCTCGCGGGCTCCTAGCAACCCCCGGGTCTCCGCCGTCACCGGAGCCGTGACGAGCACGAAATCGGCGCGGGGTAGGAGCTTCCCGAGCTTAGCGGGAGAGTGCATTTCATCCACGTGTCGATGGCGACGAACGGAGCGCCGAACGCCGAGAACGGTCATACCGAGCTGTTTTGCTTTTCTCGCGGCGTTGCCACCCATGTGGCCGACGCCGATGACGAGGAGCGTCTTGCCCGCGATCGTCGTGCTGAAGATCT
>JAJCXL010000243.1 GCA_029263435.1 Acidobacteriota bacterium
CGACGGCGAAGAAGAAGAGTCCGCACGCCGCCGCGACGACGGGATCGATCGAGAAGTGCACGAAGACGGGGATGTCGAGGGCCGAGCCGTCGCCGTTAACGGGTGAGCTCAGCAACGCTCGCAGCAGCGGTGGTCCCGCTACGAGCCCGAGTGCGCTTCCGGCGCCAACGAGGATCGCCGTCTCGGCGGTAGCGAGCAGCGCGACGTCGCGTCGACCGGCGCCGAGCGCTAGCCGGACCGCCCACTGTCGACGGTGGTCGATCGATCGCGCGAGCAGGAGCACCGCGACGTTCGCGGCGGCGACGATGAGCACGAGTAGCGCTGCAGCGAGCAGGAGATAGCTTCCGCGTCGGACTTGCGAGCGCCAGTTCTCCGCGAGCGGCTCCACCGTGAAAGCTCGCCCCTCATAGCTCTCGGGGAAGAGCTCCTCGAGACGGGTGGACAAGCTCTTTAGCTCAGCCTCGGCCGAAGCGAGCGTTGCGCCGGGCGCGAGGTGGGCCACCGACCATACGATCCTCAGGTCGCGCCGCTCCCGAGCGTCGACGTCGAGGTAACGGAGAATGGGAATCCAGAACTCGATATCACCGCTATCGGCATCGACCGATCCCGGGAACGTCTCGGGCAAGACACCGACGACTTCGTAGGCTCCATCCTGGGTGCCGATGTGCTGCCCGACGATGTCGGGATCGAAGTCGTGATACGCACCCCACGTCTGGTAGCTGAGCAGGAGGACGCGCTCTCCGCCCTCGCGGTGCTCCGCATCGCTGAATAGTCTTCCCAGGAGCGGCTCGACACCCAGGAGCGCGAAGTAGCCGGAGGTCACCGCTTCGCCCTCGACCCGGCGGCTGCCCCGTGCTTCGCGGTTCGAGCTTCCGGCGTGGAACTGAAACCGTGTTCGGCCAGCGGCCTCGAACGCGTCGAAGTTCGAGACGTTGTCGCGCAGCTCACGGAGCTCGGGATAGGCGAGCTCGATGCGTGGGTCCTCACCGGGCTCGTCCAGCCACACCCGGGCCAGACGCTCGGCGTCTTCGAACGGTAGCGGCCGCCACAGTGTCGCTGAAACGAGGGTCACTGCCGCGCTGGTCGCCGCCATCGCGACGGCGATACACAAGACGGCCGTGAAGCTCAATCGCTTCGAGCGCAGCACGTTGCGAGCTGCGTGCTTGGCGAGGCTCCGGAAGGCTCCGTCCATCCAGGCGACACCCCAGGCCTCGCGCGTCGCCTCGCGGATCTGGGTCACGTTCCCAAAGTCTTTCCGGGCCGCGAGATGAGCGGTCGCAGGCGGTGCTCCCGACGCGAGCTGCTCCTCGGTCTCCTCGTCGAGATGGAAGCGGATCTCCTCGTCGAGCTCGGCTTCCTTACGTTTCTTGTGTCGGATCGCATCGAAACGCGCGCGCCATTTCTGAAAGATCACGGACCTCCCTCGTCTTGTGTCGGCTGCAGGACGTTCGTCATCGCCTCGGAAAAGCGCTCCCACTTCGACATCTCGCGGCCGAGCTGTCCGCGCCCCGCACGCGTCAGCCGATAGAACTTCGCTCGTTTGCCTTTGTCCGAGAGCTTCCACTCCGAGTCGATCCATCCCTGCGCTTCCAGGCGGTGGAGCGCGGGGTAGAGGGAGCCGGTCTCCACTTGCAGCGCCTCGTGCGACAGGCTCTTGATGGATGTCGCGATGGCGTGACCGTGGGACGGCCCGAAGACGAGGGTTCGGAGGATGAGGAGGTCGAGAGTTCCTTGCAAGAGGTCGATCCGTTCACGGCGTCGATGCATAGCTTGTGTAGACACTCTACTTCACGAAGAGTAGGTTGTCTACACAATGACGCAATGAGCGTCGGTGACTACTCGGCGAAGAATTTGGCGAAGATGCTCGCGATCCACATCGCCGCCCCCAAGACGATTGTCATGAGGGGACCGGAGTAAAGCGAAATGAATCCGCGGATCTTGGCGCGCGAAGGGTCTTGTCGATCGTAGAGCACCGTGACCGTGTCGCCGGTGTCATAGACCGCGATCTCCGACCCCCATTCCGTAACGAAGACATGTTCCTCGCCGTCGGGCGTGTCGAAGGAGACGACGTTGGCCCTAGCTCGATCGACGCTGACGCCCGTCCTCGTGATCGATGTGTCCTCCATGTACTCCCAGCCCTCGATGGTGCCGGTGGCTTTCTCCGCCTGTGTCCAGAAAACGGTGTTGGCCACGAGAAAAAAAAGTCCGGCTGCCATGGCCGGATAGGCGACGATGGCGAAGAAAATCCACGCATATTTGATGGGGCCGGGGTCTGAAGACGGTGCTTTTTTGCTAGGCACGTCGACAATGTATCACTGCTGACACCAAGCTCTGGTGGGGGGCGGGAAGTCCGGGGGCGCGAGCCCCCGGACAGGTGCCTTATTGAATGGAAGGCGCGACGGTCAAACGGTTCACGACTGTCTGTGCTCCGCCTTCGAGTGCGTTCTCGGCAGCGGCGCGGTACTCATGCCAGTTCTGCACCGTCCCGTGGAGGGTTGCGACTGCGTCCTGGACCTCGACGGAGACGTCGTCGCCGTCCACGAACGGACTCCAAAAGAACTCGTCCTGGATCCGAGAGTGGATCTGCTCGTCGGTCGGTCTCGGCGCGAGCCACACGTCCGGCCAGCTCCAAGGGTAGTCTCGAATGGGCATCTCGCTTGGCGTCATCAAGAAGTTACGCACGTGCGTGACCCCGCGGACCTTGGAGGCGACGGATTCGGCGACGGCTTCCTCGTAGGGGCCGTCGACCATGCCGGAGAGAACCGCCCGCCCGTCATCCACGCTGACCAAGATCTCATAGGAGTCGGTGGTCGGGTTGTTGAGCAAAGCCGTCTTGATCTCGGTCTCGATTGCTTCGTCCGCTCTCGTTTCGATCGTGCGGACCTTGAGCCGGTTAGTGACCCCGACGACGCCGACGGTATGACGCGCGATATCCTCCGCCGCGTTCTTGGCTTTCAAATTATCGACGGTCCCACGAAGGGTCACCCACCCTTGGTCGACCTTCGATCGAATGTCGAACGAGGCGACTCTAGGATCGTAGACAGCGGCAGCATGAACGGCTTGCGCAATCTCGTGGTCGGTGCGTGACACGTATTTGTGCTCCCGAAGGGCGTCGTTTTGGGCCCACCACTGGACCTCGAGACCGCTATCGTCGACGGCGCGCACTCCGGCGACCCAAGC
Source organism: Acidobacteriota bacterium (assembly GCA_029263435.1). Taxonomy (GTDB): domain Bacteria; phylum Acidobacteriota; class Vicinamibacteria; order Marinacidobacterales; family SMYC01; genus JAJCXL01. The sequence continues at coordinate 3,181 of JAJCXL010000243.1, forward strand.
GTTCGTTCGCGCCCGGCGTTTCTCGGACGCGCTACCGACGATGCCGCTCAGCTCGACCCGTCCATCAACGACAGCGACGTCGATGAGTCCGTCATTGACGAGGACGTCCCACTCGAGTCGCTTTTCGATCTCGGGGCGGATCTCGGTGTCGAGTCTGTTCGACTCGACATCGACGTCGATGGCGTTGCGGACACTCGTCACACCGTGGACGGATTTCGCGACCGTCTCAGAAAGGTTTCTCTCGGCCCATGACTCGACTTCTCCGGAGAGAGTGACGCTCCCGCGATGAACACTGACGTCTAGCTCATAGGCATCCGTCGCAGGGTCGCGGGCGAGCGCGGCCGCGACAGCGTCGCGGATAGCGGCGTCATCACGCCATTCGGAGGGTCGGATCGTCAACCGATTACTCACCGATCGGACCCCTTTGACCATCTCCGCGATGGTGGCGGCTCGATCTCTCGCGAGCAGGTGGCTTACCTCACCGGTGAGCTCGGCGACGCCCGCGGTGACGCTCACATCCACCTTGTTGGGATCGACCGAGTGATCGAACAAGAACTGGTCCTCGATCGCGTCGGCGATTGCCTCGTCGGAGAGCTCGTCTTTGTGGTCCACTTTCTCCGCGTGGGTGCCGAACGCACCGGGTACGAAACTCACCAGCGCCATCGGCAAGAGATAGCTCAACACACTCGTTCTCAGGTTCCATTGGGTTGTTCTTCCGTGTTTCATATGCTCAGGTCGTTTCTCCTTTCTTTCGTTGTTTGGACTTCAGGCGGAAGCGGATGCGTTGCCTCACCGGCCCGCTCGACCGCCCAACTCCATTGATGCTATCGAAGCGGCGGGAGCGCGACTATCGGGTGAATCACGTAAATTGGGGCGAAGGACGGAGTAGCGAGAGCGCTCAGCACGGCCTCCGGCCACGCTGCCAAGTACAATGATTCCTGGTTAGGCAAGGAGGAACGAGATGTCGACGCGAAAAAACGTCCGGTGGATCGAGGCGGGGATTGTCGTTTTCCTGGGCTCGATGCTCGTCACCGCTGCGTACGGGCAGTCGCAGCGAGAGGCAACGGAAGTTCGGCAGAACCCGAACATCGTTCGACCGATCACGAACGAGAACTTCGATAGCGCGGTGGTCAATCTGCTTCAACAGCTCGTCGCTGCTTACGGGCCGATCGCCAACAACAACGATCTCCCGAACCCCTATGTCCGCCTCGAGCCCTACGGCGAGCCTCCTCCAGGAAACAATGGCGAATGGGCGGCCGTCACGGGCGCGGAAGGGGGGCCCGACGGCATGCTCTACATCTTGCACCGTTGTCGCTCCAACTCTTGCGTCGACCGCCCCGAGCCCGCGATCGTGAAGCTCGATCCGCGGACCGGAGAACGGGTCGCCGGTTTCGGTGAAGGGCTGATGGCGTTTCCGCACGGGTTCCACGTCGACTACGAAGGCAATGTCTGGACGACGGATACGGGGCAGGGCGACGCGCCGGGTGGACACCTCGTCAGAAAGTTCAGCGCGGAGGGTGAGCTGTTGATGACCATCGGTCAGCCCGGCGTCGCCGGAGACGGCCCGGATCAACTGCGCGAGCCCACGGATGTGGTGGTCTCTCCCGAAGGCGTCCTGTTCGTCACGGAAGGTCACGTAAAGAACGGTCCCCATGCCCGGGTGTCGAAGTTCACCGCGGACGGAAAGCTCATCGAGCGATTCGGAAGCACGGGGCAAGGCCACTTGCAGGTGAGTGCGCCCCACGGCATCGCGATGGATACCGAAGGGCGTTTGTTCATCGCCGATCGCGACAACAACCGCATCTTGATCTGGGATCAGGAAGGCAACTACATCCATCAGTGGAATCAGTTCGGCCGGCCGAGTGGTGTGTATATCGATCACACCGACACGATCTACGTCGCCGACTCGGAATCTTGGGGTCCTGACAATCCCGGTTGGAAAAAGGGCATTCGGATTGGAAGCGCCAAGACCGGCCAGGTTCACTACTTCCTCGAAGACATCGAGTCGCGAGACTTCTCCCATAGCGGCGCGGAAGCGGTCGGCGTCGATGCGATGGGGAACGTCTATGGCGGTGTGGTCCGTCGCCAAATGCTCGAGCGTCATGAGCCCGCGTCCGAGCAGCGCACCCGCGGTGCGACTTGGTCGGCTGCGCGCAACTGAGTTCGGGCGCTACACAAAGAGCGTTCGTATGCGGACGCTTCCGGTGTCGCATCCGCGCATACCGCGGATCGCACAAAACGAGAACACCCTTTGGTGCATGGGGTTAGGGGTCGTCTGACCCTTGGCCCGCCAATTGCAATCCCGTTTACGCGTCAGGGGAGGTGTTATGTCCGGCATTTGGCTCGACCTCAAGTTCGGCGCGCGGGTCTTGGCTCGCAATCCAGTCCTCACGCTCGTCGCGGCACTGTCTCTCGCGATTGGAGTGGGCGCGAACACGACGGTGTTCACGATCGTCAAAGCCGTGTTCTTGAAGCCACTGCCGGTCGAAGATCCGTCCCGTCTCGTATCGATTTATCGCACCCTGGAGACTCAGATGGCCGGCGCGGCAGGAGGCTTTGTCCAAGTTTCCTATGCCAACTACGAAGACGTGAGAGACCGAACGAGCGGCTTCGAAACTCTTGCCGCCACAACGTTCGGTGCCTTCAGTGTCGCGAGCGGCGGCGAGCCCGAACAGATTTTCGGCAGCTACGTCACGACGAACTATTTCGAGACGCTCGGCCTCCGTCCGGAACTTGGGCGCTTTTTCTCTGACGAAGACGAGCGCGGCTTCGTCGTCGTGCTATCGCACGGTCTTTGGACTCGACGCTTCGGGGCTGCCCAGGACATCGTGGGGCAGAGTATTCGAGTGAACGGGCGGCCGTTCATCGTGGCGGGCGTCGCGCCCTCGGGATTCAAGGGCATCTACACCTTGGCCAATCAGGAGATGTGGGTGCCGGTCGGGCTCTTGCCGCAGCTCAGTCAGGGCTTCATCGCGCAAGCTCTCGAGCACCGCGGCCTCCGATTCTTCAATGTCGTTGGGAGACTGCGACCGAGCGTCGCGGAAGAGGAGGCCGAGGCCGAGCTTCGAACCGTCGCCCTAGCTCTTGCCGAAGAACATCCGGAGTGGAATCGCGACCGGGGCTTTGCCGCGCTACCGCTCAACGAGGCAACGCTCGATCCGAACCAACGCGGGGTTTTCGTACGAGCCGGCGTGATCTTGATGGGTGCGGTCGGCCTCGTTTTGGCGATCGCCTGCGCCAACGTCGCGACGCTGCTCTTGTCGCGGAGCCGGCGCCGACGAAGCGAGATCGCGATGCGATTGTCGCTCGGAGCGAGTCGAGGAAGGGTCTGTCGGCAGTTGTTGACCGAAGCCTTCATGCTCGCCGCTCTGGGCGCAACCTTGGGTGCGCTCATCGCGCTGTGGTGCCGCCCGCTTTTGTGGCGTCTTCGCCCGCCTTTTCTTCCGGAAGGCAGCCTCGATCTCGGTCTCGACTTGAGCACGCTCGCATTCACCGGTGGGATCGCGATGGTCGCCGGCGTTGTTTTCGGCACCGCGCCCGCGTGGCAAGCGGCCCGGTTCGATCTTGCCGGCTCGGTCCGAGCTCGAGGTGCCATCGATCGAGGCCGATCCCGCTTCGGACAAGCGATCGTCGTCGGGCAAGCGGCCCTGTCGCTCGTCGCGCTCGCCGCCGCGGGTTTGTTCGTCAAGAGCCTCGACAATGCCTACGACATCGACCCGGGTTTCGACCACGAGCGTCTCGCGGTGCTGTCGTTCGACCTCGGAGCGCAAAGCTATACCCCGGAAGAGATCCGCGGGCGGCTCGAGCGGGTGCTTACGAGCGTTCCCACGCTCGCCGGTGTCGAGAACGTGGCGCTCGCGTCTGCCGCTCCGTTATCTTTTACGGGCAGCTATCGAGTCCTACCTTTAGGCGCGGAAGGTTTGGTTTCCGAGGAAGGTCTGTACGTCGCGAATAACAGCGTGACGCCCGGCTACTTCTCCGCCATGGGTGTTGCGACGGTCCAAGGAAGGGTCTTCGATGAAGGAGAGCACTCCGACGCTCGTCAGGTCGTGATCGTGAACCAGACTTTTGCGGAGACGTTCTGGCCCGGCGAATCCGCCGTGGGGAGACAAGTACGATGGCCGGCGGCCGAGACGCCTTGGGACGTCATCGGTGTCGTTGCGGATATGAAGTACACGACGGTGGGCGAAGCGCCGATGCCGTTCTTCTTTCGCCCGTTGGCACAAGAGCCCTCGAGCGCCGTGACCCTGATCGTTCGCTCCGCCTCACCGCCGGAGACCGTGGTGGCTTCGGTGCTCGGGATCCTGCGTGGTCTCGAGCCGGAGGTCCCGGTCACGGACGCTGTCGCGCTCGTGGAAGTGCTTCGCCGATCTCTGTGGGCTGCGCGTCTAGGAGCGGCTCTTCTCGGTGCGTTCGGCTTGCTTGCGCTCGCGTTGGCCACGGTGGGCATCTACGGCGTGCTTGCGCATTCGGTCGAGAATCGACGTCGTGAGTTAGGCATTCGACTGGCACTGGGTGCTGCAAGGACAACGATCTTGAGCCAGGTCGTTCGAGAAGGCGTGACCCCTGTCCTCATCGGGCTCGTCGCCGGCACCGCGATTTGTGGCCTGACCTTGCGCTATTCGACCGGCATGCTCTACGGAGTGTCGGCGTTCGAGCCGGGAGTTATCGGCGGGGCCGCGGCGGTCCTCGCTCTCGTCGCTCTGGTCGCCTGCTGCCTTCCCGCGTGGCGTACGACCCGGATCGATCCGGTGACGACGCTACATACTCAATAGCCGAGTCTTACCGAAAATGCGGCGCGGTCGGTTGATTTACTTGAAAACCAACCTACTAGTTGGTAGAGTGGCTGGTGACCGTCCACAAACCCCAAATTCTCGACGTCGCATCTGAGCTCCTGCAGAAGCGAAGCTTCACATCTTTTAGTTACAAGGACTTATCGGACAGCCTCGGGATTACCAAGGCGAGCGTGCACCATCATTTCCAGACAAAAGAAGATCTCCTCCTCGCGCTAACGGAACGCTACCGAGTCAGGCAACGTACTCGTTTAGGGGAGATCGACGAGAAAAACGCCCGTCCTGTCGAAAGGCTCGATGCTTTCTTGGCCATGATGGACGGACTCGCCGCGTCGGGCGACAAAATTTGCCCGTTAGGGTCTCTTCAGAGCGAGCTGAACGTCTTACCAGAAAGGGTCCGAGAGAATGTCGATGCGCTCTTCGAAACGGCGAAGGACTGGCTCGTCGGGGTGCTCGATGGGGGCCGGGAGTGCGGTGAGCTGGAGTTCGAAGGCTCGCCGGAAGACAGCGCGGTCATGATTTTGTCTGCGGTCCAAGGGGGGCTTCAGATCTCCCGAGCCCGCGGACGAGAGAACTTTCTGGCGGTCAGCCGTCAGATCCGAATCGCTTTTACGAACAAAACGAAAGGCTAATGATGAGTACCCCGATTCAGCGGAGGATCTTCTGCGCCATGGTGGCCGCGGCTACCGTCGCAACGGCTAGTGCCGATGACACTCCGCTCAGCACCGTGCAATACACCCATGCCCGCGAGCACGACATTCGCAAACGGATCGAGCTTCCGGGGACCGTCGAGGCGCCTCGCTCGAGCTTGGTCGCGAGCGATGTCGAGGGCGTCGTCGTGGCCATCCATGCCCGAGAAGGCGCTCATGTTAGAAAAGGCGCCTCGTTGGTATCGCTGCGCACGGATCAACTCGATCTCCAGGTGAAATCGGCGCGAGCCCAGCTCCGGGAAGCGGAGGCGCGGCGAGAGCTCGCCGAGCGGAATCTCGAGCGGTCGGAGGGACTGTTCGAAGGGCAGGTGCTCTCCTCCCAACAACTCGACGACGCGAGGTTCGAGCTGATGGCGTGGCGCGGTCGAGTCGATCAGCTCAGCGCAGATATCGAACGGATCGAGCTCGACCTAGAGCGTAGCGAAGTCCGGGCTCCCTTTTCTGGAGTCGTGGTTTCGGAGCTCACCGAAGTAGGCCAGTGGCTCGGAAAAGGGGCCACGGTCATGGAGCTGATGTCGCCCTACCAGCTCGAGGTTAGAGTCGAAGTGCCGGAGCGTTATTTTTCTTCGGTGCGAAGAGGCTCGGACGCGGTAATCCGGTTCGAGGCCATTCCGGGCTTCGAGCTCGAAGGCAAAGTTGCCAGTGTCGTTCCGAAGACGACCGGGCAAGCGAGAACGTTTCCGCTGCGCATTCGCATCGAGAACAAGGAACAAAAGATCGGAGCGGGCATGGTCGCGAATGTGTCGCTGTCCGCGGGTAATGCTCGTCCGTCTACTCTCGTCCCGAAGGACGCGGTCATCACCCGGGGCACGAAGAAATTCATCTACGTCATCGGAGCGAATGACGTCATCGAGATGGTCCCGGTCGAGCTGGGCGACGGCGTTTCCGGCTGGGTGGAGGTCAAGAGTGTACTCCCCGCCGAGGCAAGAGTCGTCACTCGGGGTAACGAACGCGTCCAGCCTGGCCAACGCGTCGTGGCCGAACCGATGGAGTACGCCGCGCCGTGACCGTCGTCAAGAACGCGATCCGCTACCCGGTCACGACGACCGTCGGCGTGCTCATGCTCGTGTTGTTCGGCGGCCTGGCGCTGTTTCGAATCCCCGTTCAGCTGACGCCCGACGTCGCCGAGCCGAACATCACCGTGACGACATTCTGGCCGGGTGCGAGCCCACTGGAAGTCGAGCGCGAGATCGTGGATGAGCAGGAGGAGCAGCTCAAGTCGCTTCAAGGTCTCTTGCGCATGGAGAGCACGAGCTCCGACAGCCAAGGCCAGATTCAGCTGACCTTCCCGGTCGGCACGGATATCGACGCGGCGCTCCTCAAAGTCTCGAACCGCCTGCAGCAGGTGCCGCGCTATCCCGCCGACGCCGACAAACCGGTCATCAGCAGTGTGGGCTTCGCGGAAGGCGCGGTGGCTTGGTTCATGTTGACGTCGGCCGAGGAGAATCCGTTCGAGGGGGACATCTCGACCCTGTACGACTTCGCTGATAACGAGCTCAAGCCCGCGCTCGAGCGGGTCCCTGGAATTGGACAAGCGAATCTTTTTGGCGGCCGTGAGCGAGAGCTCCAAGTGATTGTCGACCCGGCGGAGCTCGCGGCGCGCCAGGTCACTTATAACGAGCTGGGTGCTGCCCTCGAGCGCGAAAATCGCAACTTCAGCGCCGGCGATTTCGACGAAGGCAAAAGACGCTACATCGTTCGAACCGTCGGCGAGTACCAAAGCCCGGAAGACGTCGACAATATCGTCATCGCCGTTAGAGATGGAGTTCCGATCTATCTCAGAGACGTGGGTCACGCGGAGCTCGGCTATCGCAAGCCGGGTGCGAAAGTGTTTCGAACCGGGACCCAGGTCCTAGCGATCAACACCATCCGTGAGACCGGCGCGAACGTGCTGGACGTGATGGTTGCTCTCAAGAGCACGGTCAGCGAGTTGAACCGCGACCTCCTCGCCGCGCGAGGCCTCCGGCTCGTGCAGGCTTATGACGAGACCGAATATGTCGAAAGCGCGATCTCTCTCGTCAAGCAGAGTCTCGTCGTTGGCGGCGCTCTCGCGATCTTTATCCTGATGCTCTACTTGAGGAGCGCCTCCACGACGCTCGTCATTGCCGTGGCGATCCCGATCAGCATCATCGGGACTTTTCTAGCCATGTACGTTTTTGGCCGGACCTTGAATGTGATCAGCTTGGCCGGCCTCGCTTTCGCGGTGGGTATGGTCGTCGACAACTCCATCGTGGTTCTCGAGAACATCTATCGACACCGCCAGATGGGAAAGCCCTTGATGGTGGCAGCGTTCGAGGGGACCCGGGAAGTGTGGGGCGCGGTTCTCGCGAGCACCTTGACGACGATTGCCGTCTTCGTCCCGATCATTTTCATTCAGGAAGAGGTCGGACAGCTCTTCGGCGACATCGCGATTGCGATTAGCTGCGCGGTCTTTCTCAGCTTGATCATCTCGATGACGGTGATTCCTTCGTTGTCGGCGCGGATTTTACGGACCGCAGAAGTCGATCCTGATGCCAAAGGGCGAGGTCCGCACAACTTGTGGGGACTCACAGCGCTCGGCGCTAAATTCTCCGGCGCGGTCGGCGCGACTGTTGGTTGGATCACGACATCGACGACGCGTCGGCTCGCGGTGGCTGGACTTTTTACCGGGGTCGCGGTCGGCGGGAGCCTGTTGTTGATGCCCAAGACCGACTACCTGCCCGTCGGCAACAACAATTTCTTGTTCGGCGTCATGCTGCCGCCGCCGGGATACAACCTGGATGAAGTGGCGTCTCTTCGCGGCTACTACGAAGACTCGCTCAAGCACCTGTGGGAGTCCGAGCCTGGCTCCCCCGAGGCAATCGCACAGCCGGGCGGGGGCATCCGGGGCTTTTGGTTCGTGACTCTGACCAACCAAGCTTTCATGGGAATCAACGCGCGGGACCCGCTCCGGGTCAAAGAGCTCATCGGGCCCATCATGGCGTTGAACTCACAAATCCCGGGCACGATCGTCGTCGTCAATCAAAGCAGCATCTTCCAGAGAGGCTTCGACGTAGGACGTAACATCGACATCAACATTACCGGGCCGGAGCTGGACGAGCTCATGGGGCTCGGCCGCGAGATGTTCGGACAGATATTCCAGGAGCTTCCAGGCGCGCAGGGTCGCCCGATTCCGGGCTTGACCCTCGATAATCCGGAGGTGAGGGTCGTGACCCATCGCCGGCGGGCGGCTGAGCTTGGACTGTCGAATCGGGAGCTCGGGTTCGCCGTGAGCGCCTTGGTCGACGGCGTCAAAGCGAGCGACTATCAGCTCGACGGGCGCGAGATCGACCTGAAGGTGAAATCGACGCTGGAATTCGACCACCGGACCCACCGTCTCGGCGATCTTCCCATCGCGACGCCCGACGGGCGCTTAGTGACGCTCGACTCGGTCGCAACGATTGAAGAGGTCAATGGACCGGTGCAGATCAACCATCGCGAGCGAGTACGTGCGATTACGCTCCGCGTCACCCCGGCCGAGACGATGCCGCTCGAGCTCGCGATGGAGACGATCGAGTCCAACATCCTCGCCCCGATGGAGCGCGAAGGAAGGCTCGGCGGGCTCTATCAAGTGTCGCTCACGGGGACGGCCGACAAACTTTCCCAAACGGCGAATACGTTGAAGTGGAACTTCGTTCTCGCAATCGTTCTCACTTACTTGCTGATGGCCGCGTTGTTCGAAAGCTTCCTCTACCCGCTCGTCATCATGTTCAGCGTCCCGCTCGCGGCGTTTGGCGGAATCCTGGGCCTCGCGGCGGTCAACCTGTTCACGTTTCAACCGCTCGACGTGCTGACGATGCTGGGATTCATCATCCTCGTCGGTACCGTCGTCAACAACGCCATTTTGATCGTTCATCAGTCGCTCAACCACATGCGCGAAGACGGCATGGGATCCAAGGAAGCGATCCGCGAAGCCGTGCAGAACCGCATCCGGCCCATTTTCATGAGCGTTTCGACCTCGGTCTTCGGCATGCTGCCTTTGGTGCTGTTCCCCGGCGCGGGCTCGGAGCTCTACCGCGGGCTCGGCGGCGTCGTGGTGGGTGGGTTGATCGTCTCTACCGTCTTTACGCTGTTTCTCGTGCCGGCTCTGTTCAGTCTCGTGCTCGACGCGAAGGCGGGCGTGAGCGGTTTATTCAAGGGCTTGGGACGAACTATCGAGCGACCGGCCGAGTAGTCCGACCGGTTAGCGCTACACCGCGGTCGTCGTGCGGAACAAGCCGTTCTCCTCGAGGTAACGCCTCAAGTGCTTCACGTGGCTCCACATGGCAGGCTTGAGCTTGGCGTTATAGAGGAGTGCGGCCGGATGGTAGAGGACCATGAACTGAATGCCGGGATAGTCGGCCAAGATGAAGAACTTGCCGGCCTCTTCGGACATTTGGAACGTGGTTTTCGACTTGTCCATGTGCTTGAGAGCGGTCGCGCCCAAAAGCAAGATGATCTTTGGCTTTACCAGCTCGATCTGCCGCTTGAGGTATGAGATGCACTCCGCGGCTTCTTCCGTGCGTGGATTTCTATTCTCCGGTGGACGGCACTTGACGACATTCGCGATCAGCATGTCGTTATTCGTATCGATGCCGACGGCGTTCATGATCTGATCGAAGAGCTT